>JAICEP010000185.1 GCA_025924095.1 Sorangium sp. | reverse complement strand
CAGCCCGGGGTGGTGCTCGACACGCTCGGCATCAACGGCGCCCGCCTGGCGACGGCGCTGCGGTGGAACGAGCTCGCCTGGGCTGCCGAGCTCGCGCGGCGCTCGCCCGAGCTCGTCGTGCTGGAGTACGGCACGAACGAGGCGGGCGACATCACCACGGATCCGTCGCTCTACGCGAAGCAGCTGGCCGAGCTGCTCGCCCGCACCCGCAGGGTCGAGCCCGACGCCGACTGCCTGGTCCTCGCGCCCACGGACCGGAAGGACACGGCGGAGCGCACGCCCGTCGTCCGAGACGTGCTGCGCGACGCCGCCCGGGAGGGCGGCTGCGCGTTCTGGGACACGTACGAGGCGATGGGCGGGCGGGGCTCCATCGAGACCTGGTACCGCGAGCGCCCGCCGCGCGCGTCGCGCGACGGCGTCCACCTGACCTTCCGCGGCTACCGGGAGCTCGGCGTGAAGCTCTCGAACGACCTCCTCGAGCGCTATCGCCCCTGACGAGCGGATCGACCCAGCGGCTCCGTTCGACGGCGACGGCGGATCGCCGAGCCCGTGGCCTTGCTCGTGCTTTTCGGCTCTCGTGGCTCGATCGGCGTGAAGGCTTCTCACGCGCGATGGGCGAAGGGGGCACATGCTGCATGCCGGGGACGTCGCAGGAGGTCGCTTCCGACTGATTCGGCCGATCGGCTCGGGCGGGATGGCGAGCGTCTGGTGGGCGCGCCACGAGCTCATCGGCCGGGACGTCGCGCTCAAGCTGTCCCCGGCGCACCGGGACGAGCAGGTCGTCGGGCGGTTCATCCGCGAAGCGAAGATCATCGGCAAGTTCCAGCACCGGAACATCGTCGGCGTGGTCGACGCCGGCGAGCTCCCGGAGGAGGGCTACCTCTTCCTGGCCCTGGAGCTCCTGCGGGGCGCGCCGTTCGCGGATCGCCTCCTCCCGAACCGGCCGCTGCCGCCCGAGGAGGTCGTGCCCGTCCTCATCGAAGTCTGCAGCGGGCTCTCCGCCGCCCACGCCGAGGGCGTCGTGCACCGCGACATCAAGCCCGAGAACATCGTGATGGCCATGGTCCCCGGCGAGGGGATCGTGCCGAAGATCGTCGACTTCGGCATCAGCCAGCTCACCGACGCGGGCGACGCGATCACCATCGACGGACAGCTGCTCGGGACGCCCTCGTACATGAGCCCCGAGCAGGCCCTGGGCAAGCGCACCATCGACGCGCGCGCCGACCTCTGGGCGGTCGGCGTGATGCTCTACGAGGCGCTCAGCGGCGCGCAGCCGTTCAGCGGGGGCAACCACCACGCGATCCTCCGGCGCATCCTCGAGACCGAGCCCGCGCCGCTCCCGTCCTCGATCCCGCAGCGCCTCCGGAAGATCGTCGGCCGCTGCCTCGAGAAGGAGCCGGCGCGGCGCTACCCGGACGCGGCCTCGCTGCGCGCGGATCTCCAGGCCGCGCTCGGCGATCTCGGCGCGAGCGCGCCCGCGCCGATCGTGATCCTCTCGCCGGCTGCTACGGGCCCGCGGTCGCTCGCGACGACGCGCCCCCGCGGCGCGCTCGCCGCGCCCCCGCGGCTCGCCCTCCGCGCCCTCGGGCGGCTCTGGACCGCGGGGTCGCGGGCGCCTCGGTGGCGCGAGGCGACGACGCTCGGGCGCATGCAGGGCGCCGGGCCGCCGCCGGCGGCGCGGCGGCGCGTGCGGGCGATCACGGCGCTCCAGCTCGCGGGCGCGGCGGTGCTCGCGGCGGCGCTCGGCTCGGGCGCGCTGCGGGAGCCGACGGACGCCGAGGCCGGGGACGCGGCGCGCGAGAGCCTCCGCCCCGTGCTGGCGGCGGCCTTCGCCGACAGCGGCGCCGCGTGGCGGCGCGGCGCGGGCGCGCCCGAGCCGGCGGGCTTCGACGCACCGCACGCACCGCACGCACCGCACGCACCGGCCGGCAAGTCGGCGAGCCGCGACGGCGCGCCGGGCTCGCCCGAGCTCGCCTCGGCGGACCCAGGCAGGCCCGAGATCACCGCGGCCCCGGAGGACAAGCCCCCGCGCGCGCCGGCGCCGCGCGGTCCTTCGAGATCCCGCATCACGAGCCCCGGGTTCTGATGAGCAGCGCCGCACCGATCTCCGCCCTGCGCAGGCGCGCTCGCCGGCGCGCCGCTGCGCTCGCTCTGGCGCTCGCGCTCGCCAGCTGCGCGCTGCTCTCGCCGTCCTGGGGACAGGCGCAGGACGACGGCGCGACGCGCGCGCTGCGGCTCCAGTTCGCGCAGGGGCTGACCCTTGAGGTCGCCGGACGCTGGGCCGACGCGCTCGATCGGTTCGAGGCGATCGCCCGCCAGCGGCCGACGGCGAACGTGGCGTTCCACATCGGTCTCTGCCACGAGCGGCTCGGCCGGCTGCGGACGGCCGAGCGGACGTACCAGGATGCGCGCGCGACGGCGCGGGCCGCGGCGCCGGCGGTGCTCGCCGAGATCGACGCGCGCCTCCAGGACCTCGAGGGGCGCATGCCCCGGATCGTGCTGAACCTCGCCGGCGCGACCGAGGGCGTGACGCTGCTGCTCGACGGCGAGGTGGCGCAGCCGTCGCGGGCGATCCGGGTCGATCCGGGTCCGCACGTGGCCGTGGCGCTCCGGCACGGGATCCCGGTCGCCGCGAGCGCGTTCTCGAGCCACGAGCGCCGCACGAGGTTCGTGACGCTGACCGTTCACCCCGTCTCGATCGGCGTGCCGCGCCCGATCGGCGCGCCGCGCCCCTGAGCTGGCCGGGCCGTCGACCTCTGGAGCCTCCATGACGGACCGCTCGCCTCTCCGGGCGTGCGCCGGCGCTTCGCGCTCCGCCGCGCGCGGCGTCGGCCGGGACGGCCCACGTCGGCCCCCCCACACTCGAGCACGTGTGTGCGCGCGGAGGAGCTCGCACCCCTCGCTGCGAGCACGGGCGCGCTGTGGCCACGATCGCCTCGGGAGCGAGCTCGTCGCGGCCTGGAGCTCGTCGCGGACGTGTGTCAAGCCGCGAGGGCGACCGCGGCGCGCTGGCGAGATCGCGCCGAAACCAGGGCATTTCGAGGCGAGCGCGGCGCTGGCCAGGGCGCCAGGCGTCCGCTCGGACCGCGCTGGCAGCTCGCCTGACAGGGCGCTCCGGACACGGCCAAGCTCGCGTTTTATCGGGCGTGAACGCTGGATCCAGCTTCTGACGTCCTGATAGCATGCAAGTCCCATGGCGCTCGACAGGCCGCCCGGTGCGGGCTCTGCTTCGCGACTCGGCAATTATGAGCTGCTGAAAGAGCTCTCCGGCGGCGGGATCGGGTCCACGTGGCTCGCGCGGACGGCGTCCGACGAGGGCGAGGCGACGAGCGCGTCGCCTGTCACGATCCTGCGCATCTACCGGCACCTCACGAAGAGGGCCGAGACCACGGACAGCATCCTGCGCGAGGCCGGGATGGCGCAGCAGGTCCGCTTCCCCAGCGTGCTCTCGGTGCTCGATGCCCGCGTCGCCGACGGCGAGGTCTTCATCGTCTCGGAGTACGTGGACGGCGAGCCGCTCGGCGCGCTCGTTTCGGCGGCCGGCGCCGAGGGGCTGCCGCTGCCGGTCGCCCTCCGGATCGGGGCCGACGTGCTGCGCGCGCTCGCGTCCGCGCACGCGGCGGAGCCGGCGCCGCTCGTGCATGGCGAGCTGAACCCGACCCACGTCACCGTCGGCATCGACGGGGTCACGCGGGTGAGCGGGCTCGGCGTCGCGCGGGCCATCGCCGGGCTCGCTCCCATGGGGACGAGGAACCCCGATCGTCTGGCCTACGCCGCGCCGGAGCGGGTCAAGGCGATGGCGACGCACACGGCGGCCCCGCTCGCTCCGCCCGCCGATCTCTTCTCGGTCGGCGTGCTCCTCTGGGAGCTGCTCGCGCGGCAGCGGCTGTTCTCGTCGAAGCTGGAGTCCGCGGTCATCCAGAAGGTGCTGACGGCGCCCATCCCGCCGCTCGCGGGCGCCGCCGGCAGCGCCGTCCCGGCCGAGGTCGGCGAGGTGCTCCGGACGGCGCTCGAGCGCGATCCCGCGCGCCGGTTCGAGAGCGCGTCGGCGATGCTCGCGGCGCTGGAGGCCGCGGGTGCGGGGCGGATCGCCGGGGTGGAAGACGTGACCGCGGCGCTCACCAGGTTGGCCGGCAAGGCGATCGAGTCGCGCAGGACCCTGGTCGCGGCGGCGATGGCGGGCCTCGCCGATGCGGCGAGCTCGCGGCCGCCGCCGCGCGCGCGCGGCGCGACGCTGGTGGGCCTGGCGATCCCCGACGGCGCGCTCTCCCCCCAGGGAGACGGCCCGCGTCACGCGATCACCGCGCCGTCTCCGCGCCCGCGCGGGACTCCGGGCCCGCCGCCGGTCGCGGTCACCGCGAGCCAGCTCCGCCCGTCGAGCGGCGCGACCGCGCCGAAGGAGGCCGCGGCGCTGAAGAACGGCCTGGCGGCCAGGACGGGGGCCGGCGCGTCGAACGGCGCCGCGCCGGCGGCGCACGCCGGCATCGACGCCGAATGGGGCTCGGCGGAGGACGTCGCCGCGCGCGGCCTGCCCGCGCCGCGCCCTCCTGCGGACACGCTGCCGCAGATCGAGCCGTCGAGCGAGAGGACGGAGAACCGCGGCGCCGCCGTGGCGAGACCCGAGGTCCCCGCGGCGTCGGCGACGCCGGCGGCGGCCTTGCGGAAGGAGCAGCCTCCTGCGCGGCCAGCCGTGCCGCGGCCGGGGGATCCGGGCGACAGCCTCGTGGCGGTGCGGGTAACGCCGACGCCGGCCGAGGGCACGGTGCCGAAGCGGCCGACGCCCATCCCGGCCGGGCCGCACGCGAGGCCGCCGCGCCCGCCGCCGCCCCGGGTGGTGCAGCCGTCGCCGCCCGAGGTCCCCGGCAAGACCTCCGCTGCGGCGTCCACGGCCGTCGGCGCCGCGGCGTCCGTGGCTACGGGGCCTGCGACCGCGTCCAGCCCGGTGACGCCGCGTGCCCCTGTGTCGCCCGCGGCGCCGCTGGCCCCGGCCGCACATCGCGTCCCCGTGGTGCCCGCCGCGGCGCGTGGCCCTCGTCAGACGCCGATCCCTCCTGCGCCGGCGCCGGCCACCGCGCCTGCGATCCCCGCCGCGCTGAAGGGTCCACCGCTCCCGCCGGCGGCCGCCTCCGCGGGCGGTGGGGCGGCGGCTGCCACGCAGGAGATCGCGCTCGGCGGCGCTCCGGCATCGACCTCCGGCAGGGCGCTCCTCACGCCGACCGGAGCCCAGGGCCCGATGAAGCTGTGGGGTCGCGCGGCATCGGCCGTGGACCGGCTCGGGCCGGGGAGCACCCTCGGCCGGTACGAGATCCTCATGCCGGTCGCCAAGGGAGGCATGGCGGCCGTCTGGGCCGCGCGCCTGCAGGGCACCCGCGGCTTCAGGAAGATCGTCGCGATCAAGACGATGCTGCCCGACGTCTCCGACGACCCCGACTTCGAGTCGATGTTCCTCGACGAGGCGCGGGTCGCCGCGCGCATCCGGCACCCCAACGTGGTCGAGATCCTCGACCTCGGCGAGGAGGA
This sequence comes from Sorangium sp., assembly GCA_025924095.1. Lineage (GTDB taxonomy): Bacteria > Myxococcota_A > Polyangia > Polyangiales > Polyangiaceae > Sorangium. The sequence continues at coordinate 5,571 of JAICEP010000185.1, read as the reverse complement.
CGACGTCCTCTACATCGTCATGGAGTGGGTCGACGGCGAGACGGCCGGCACGCTGCAGAGGGCCGCGAAGCGGCTCGGCGGCATCCCGCAGCGGATCGTGCTCCGCATCGCCTCCCAGATCTGCGCTGGCCTCCACAACGCGCACGAGCTCCGCGACGACAGCGGCGCGCTGCTCGACCTCGTCCACCGCGACATCTCGCCGGCGAACGTGCTCATCTCGACCGCCGGCTTCGTGAAGATCGTCGACTTCGGCGTGGCGAAGTCGAAGGGGCGCCTGCACGTCACGCGCGCCGGCGGCATCATCAAGGGGAAGACGCCGTACCTCTCGCCCGAGCAGCTCGGCGGGCTCTCCATCGATCGCCGGAGCGACATCTTCTCGCTCGGCGCGCTGCTGTACGTGCTCACCACGGGGCTGCACCCGTTCCGCGCCGAGACCGAGCTCTCGACCGTGGAGAACATCACGATCAAGAACCCGCTCCCCCCGCGCGAGCTGAACGGCGCGATCCACCCCGAGCTCGACAGGATCATCCTCAAGGCGCTCGAGAAGGATCGCGAGAACCGCTTCTCGACGTGCGCCGAGATGCAGCGGGCCATCGATCAGGTGGCGTCGACGCTCGGCGAGCCCACGACCGACGAGGACGTGGCGGCCTTCGTGCGGCAGGCGATCGGCGAGATCCAGTCGAAGCGCGCGCAGGAGCTCCGCGACGCGATCGCAGCCGTCGACGCCGGCGCGGCCGTGAACTCGGAGCCGCGCTCCGGCGCCGCGCCGGAGCCCCACACCGCGCCGGCCGACGCGGGCGCGGGCGCCCGCGGGAGCGCGTTCGCTGCCGGCGCAGCGGCCCTCGCGACAACGGGGCCGGCCGGCGTCAAGCCGACCTCGAAGGCCGCGGTGGCGTCCTCGGCGCCAGCGCACGAAGAGGAGGGCCCCGTCAGCCTGGAGCCGATCTCGTTCGAGGAGATCGCCGTGCCGGCGCAGCCTGCCGAGGGAGCGCCGCGGCTCATCATCGCGCCCTCGCTGCAGGCCAACATCCCGCCCGCCGAGCCGGTCGAGCCGGCGAGCCCGCGGCCCTCCTCCCGCGACGGCAAGCCGCTCGGCTCGTCCGTGCCGCGGGTCCTCCCGGCGGCCGGCAGCCCCGCCACGAAGGTGCTCGCCGCGGCGGACCCGCCCGCCTCCAGGGCGGCGGCGCTCGCTGCGCGCTTCGCGAGGGGCGGCTCCCGCAGCCTGGCCAACGACACCGGCGAGGTCACGGTCGTCGACAGGTCGTTCGAGACCGGGGAACGACGCAAGCGGCTCCAGCTGATCGTGGCCGGCGCGGCGATGTTCTGCGTGGCGATCGGCGCCGTCGCGCTGGTCGTGCGCAGCGGCGACGAGCGCTCTCCCTCGGAGATCGGCAAGGCGCGCGTCGACGCGCTGCCCGCGCCCGCGACGACGGGCACCGCCGCGCCCACGGTCACGGCCACGGCCGCGGCGGAGGCTGTCCCCGCGGAGCCCCCGGCGACCGCGGAGCCTCCGCAGGCGGCGCAGCCCCCCTCGCCGCCGCCTCCCGAGGAGGCGCCGACGCCTTCTTCGGCTCCGCTTCCCGAGGAGGCGCCTCCCCAGACGGCGCCGCCTCCCCAGACGGCCAAGGCTCCCGCTGCGACGCAGCAGCCTGCGCGCCCGACGTCGACGGGGCGCCCAGCGTCGACCGCGCGCCCTCGGACGACGTCCACGTCGACGAAGCCCGCGCCCAAGCCGGCATCGACCGCCAAATCGACCACCCAAAAGAAGTACAACCCTTCGGGTATCTGACCACCGTGCGACCTCGACCCTGGCTCCGTGCGCTGCTCTTCGGTGCGGTCTCTTGTCTCTGCCTGTGCACGCTCCCCGCGCCCGCAGCGGGCGCGGACGACGCCGCGGCCACGCCGGCGCCGGACGCGGTGGAGAAGGCGCAGAGCCTCTTCAAGAAGGGCGCTGCCCTCTACGAGAGCAAGCGCTACGCGCTCGCGCTGGAGCAGTTCCGGGCCTCGTACGCCGCGGTGGCGAGCCCGAACTCCCGCCTCTACATCGCGCGCTGCCTCGCGGATCTGGGCGAGCACGCCGAGGCGTACCTCGAGTTCGATCAGGTCGCGGCGGAGGCCGCGTCCCGGGCCAAGGCCGAGCCGCGCTACGTGCAGACGGAGCAGACGGCGCAGCTGGAGCGAGACGACCTCGCGCGCAAGATCGCGCTCGTGACGGTCACGGTGGCGCACCCGGAGGCCGCGACCTCGCTCGCGATCGCCGGCAAGGACGTCCCGCGCGAGCGGTGGGGCAAGCCGTTCCCGATCAAGCCCGGCAAGACCGAGGTCGTCCTGCGCACGAGGACCACCTCGATCCCGCAGACCCTCGAGCTCTCGGTGGGCGAAGCGAAGACCGTCGCGCTCGACGCCGATCAGACCGACCCAGGCGGCGCTCCGGTGCTCCTCGACGAGGGCGCGGGCCTGCCCGAGTCGGAGGCGCCCTCGGCGAGGGCGCACCTGCGTCCCTACGCCTATGCCGCCGGCGGCGTCGGCGTGGCAGGGCTCGCCGTGTTCACCGTCGCCGGGCTGATGGCCAACAGCACCTACGGCGATCTCGCCGAGACCTGCCGGGGCCCCTGCCCCGTCGATCGCAAGGACGACGTCGACGCGGGCAAGGCCCAGAAGACGGTCGCGAACGTCGGCGTGGTGGTCGGCGCGATCGGGCTCGTCGCCGGCACGACGCTGCTCGTCCTGAGCTTCACCGGCGGCAGCGCTGGCGAACCCCAGCGCACCCCCGCCTCGACGCAGCTGCTCGTCGGTCCCGGCTTCGCCGGTCTGCGCGGCACGTTCTAGACCGCCGCTCCGTCGAGGAGGAGGCGGGCCGCCGGGGCGAACGGCGCGTCAGGAATACAAATTCCTGAGCTCTTTCGCGCTCTTGGCGTCATGGCGATCGCGCGCTCCGCGCCCTCGCGCGGGCCGGCGGCCTGAGCTCGACCCGAAAAACGAACGGGCGGGATCGCTTCTGCGACCCCGCCCGCCTGTCGTCAATGCTCTCGCGTGGCCGCGGAGCGATCAGCGACCGCCAGGGCCCTTGCCGACCTTGGACTTCTTGTCCCCGGAGTGGCCGTGGAACGTGCGCGTCGGGGCGAACTCACCCAGCTTGTGGCCGACCATGTTCTCCGTCACGAACACGGGGACGAACTTCCTCCCGTTGTGCACGGCGAAGGTCAGGCCGACCGACTCGGGCAGGATCGTCGAGCGGCGCGACCATGTCTTGATCACCTTCTTGGCATTGGTCGCCTGGGCCGCCTGGATCTTCTCCAGCAGGTGACCGTCAATGAAGGGCCCTTTCTTAACGCTCCTCGGCATGACTAACCCTTGGTCCCGCGCCGCCGGACAATCATGCCGTCGGTGCGCTTGTTGTTCCGCGTCTTGAGCCCCTTGGCGAGCTGACCCCAGGGCGAGCACGGGTGGCGCCCACCGCTCGTCCGGCCCTCACCGCCGCCCATCGGGTGATCGACGGGGTTCATCGTAACACCGCGGTTGTGCGGCCGGCGTCCGAGCCAGCGCGAGCGCCCCGCCTTGCCGAGGCTGATGTTCGCGTGATCGGAGTTCGACACCTGCCCGATCGTGGCGCGGCAGTCGAGGTGCACCTTGCGGATCTCACCGCTCGGGAGGCGGACCTGCGCGTAGTCGCCGTCCTTCGCCATGAGCTGCGCGGCGACGCCGGCCGAGCGCACGAGCTGACCGCCCTTGCCCTTCTTGATCTCCACGTTGTGGATCGAGGTGCCGGGCGGGATGAAGCGGAGCGTCAGGCTGTTGCCAGGCTTGATGTCCGCGTTCCGGCTCGCGAGCAGCGTCGCGCCGACCGTGAGGCCGTCGGGCGCCAGGATGTAGCGCTTCTCGCCGTCCACGTAGTGCAGGAGCGCGATCCGGGCCGTCCGGTTCGGGTCGTACTCGATCGAGGCGACCTTCGCCGGGACGCCGATCTTGTCGCGCCGGAAATCGACGATCCGGTAGCGCTGCTTGTGACCGCCGCCGCGGAACCGCGACGTGATCCGGCCGTTGTTGTTCCGGCCGCCGCTGGACGTCTGCTGCTCGAGCAGCGACCGCTCGGGCTCGACCTTCGTGAGCTCCTTGAAGTCACTGACCGAGTAGTAACGCCGCGCCGGCGAGGTCGGCTTGAAGGATCTGATTCCCATGGCTATTCCGCCTTCTCGTCGAAGAACTGGATCTCGTCGCCTTCCTTGAGGGTGACGATCGCCTTCTTCCAATTGCGCAGCTTCGCGTAGCCGCGCCCCATGCGCTTTTCCTTGCCGCGCATGATCATGGTGTTGACGTCCACGACGCCCACCTTGAAGAGCGTCTGGATAGCGTCCTTGATCTGGATCTTGTTCGCCTCGCGGCGGACCTCAAAGATGACCTTGTTGCCTTGGTCGCGGAGCCGGCTCGACTTCTCCGTGAGGATGATCGGCCGGCGGATGATCTGCTCGGGCTGCATGGCGGACTCCCCTGACTAGCGAAGGCAACGCGCCTCGAGCGCCTTGGCGGCGTCCCTCGAGACGATGAGGTGGTCGTGCCTGAGGAGGTCGTAGACGTTGACCCCCTCCGGCGGCAGGTACTGGTGATTCTCCAGGTTGCGGAGGCTCTTCACCAGCTTGTCGTTCCCGGCCGTGTCGACGACCAGCGACTTGCGATCCGCTTGCAGCGTCAAGAGCGTGGCGGCGATCGCCTGGGTCTTGATCTCGGGGACCTCCAGGCTGTCGAGCACGATGAGCCGCCCCTCCTTCGCGAAGAGGGAGAGCGCGCTCTTCAGGGCGCCGATGCGCACCTTGCGCGGCGGACGATACGACCAGTCCTTCGGCTCCAGGGCGTGCGCCATACCGCCGCCCGCGTGGTGCGGCGCGCGGATCGAGCCCTGGCGAGCGCGACCGGTGCCCTTCTGGCGATAGAGCTTCTTCGAGGAGCCGGAGACCGCGCTCCGCTCCTTGGTGGCCTTGGTGCCCGAGCGACGGGAGGCGAGCTGCGCCTTCACGACCTCGTAGAAGAGGTGCTCTTTCACCTCGGTCCCGAAGACCTCGTCCGAGAGGTCGAGCTCGCCGACCTGCTCCCGCTTGAGGTTGTAGACGGTAACCTTCATGGTACCTGGACTCCTAGCTCTTGATCTCGACGTCGACGCCGGCCGAAAGGTCGAGCTTCATCAGCGCGTCGAGGGTCTGTTGAGTCGGCTCAATGATGTCGAGAAGCCGCTTGTGAGTCCGGATCTCGAACTGCTCGCGCGACTTCTTGTCGACGTGGGGCCCCCGGAGCACCGTGTAGCGGCGGATCTCGGTGGGCAGCGGGATGGGTCCCGCGACGTGCGCGCCGGTCCGCTTCGCCGTCTCGACGATATCGCTCGTCGACTTGTCGAGCAGCTGGTGGTCGAACGCCTTGAGGCGAATCCGGATCTTCGTTGTATCAGCCATGGTGCTCTTCCTACGCGAGGATCTTGGTGACGACGCCGGCGCCCACCGTCTTGCCGCCCTCGCGGATGGCGAAGCGCATCTGCTCCTCCAGCGCGACCGGGGCGATGAGCTCGATCGTCATCGTGATGTT
>JAICEP010000184.1 GCA_025924095.1 Sorangium sp. | reverse complement strand
CCTGAGCGGGAAGCCCAGGATGTCGCGCGCGGTCATGTGCGGGTACAGGGCGTATCCCTGGAAGACCATGGCCACGTCGCGGTCCTCCGGCGCGACGCGGCTGACGTCGCGCCCGCCGATCGAGACCGCGCCGCCGTCGGGGCTGTCGAGGCCCGCGATCAGCCGGAGCGCCGTGGATTTGCCGCAGCCGGAGGGGCCGACGAGGACGAGCAGCTCGCCGTCCTCGACCTCGAGATCCAGGCCGGCGAGGGCGGGGCGCTCGGCGTTGGGGAAGCGGCGGGTCAGGCCGCGGAGCGAGAGGGTGGCCATGGCGGCAGCTCAGGTGGCGAGCAGGACGAGCCCGGGGATCGTGTCCGCGACCGCGAGCAGCTTGGGGCTCGGGGAGACCGCGACGGGCACCCGCGCGGTCCTCAGCAGGGCGGCGTCGTACGCGCTGTCGCCGAAGGCCGCAAGCACCGCGAGCTCGGGGAACATGCGCTCGAGGGCGCGGATCTTCCCGTCGCCGTAGGTCGCGACCGCGCCGAGCTCGGGGGCGAGCCGGCCCTCGCGGACGGCCGGGGTCATGGCGGCGATCCGCTCGGGCGCGATGCCGAGCCGCCGGACGGCGCGCTCGATCACGGCGCGCGGGGAGGCGGACACGACGTACACCGGGACGCCGCGCGACCGCGCCCAGTCGAGGATCGGCAGGAGCGCCGGCCGGATCCGCCCTGCGTGGCCCTTCTCCTCGAGCACGCGGTCGACAAGCGCGGCGAGCTCGTCCTCGCGCCACCCCGCGAAGGCCCAGGCCATCATCGCGAAGGCCCGGTCCTCCGGGTAGCGCTCGGCGGTGAACGCCGCGTAGAGCGCGCCGGCGATCTCGTGCGCGCCGCCCTCCGCGGCGACGCCGAACGCCTCGGCCTCGCGGCGCAGCGCCGCCTCGGCCTCGGGCCGCGCGCAGCGCCCGGCGAGGAACGCCTCGAAGACGTCGACGCCCACGTCCCCCTCCCAGAGGGTGCCGTCCGCGTCGAACGCGAGGGCGCCCGGGCCGACGGCTCCGTGCGCAGCCTCGATCCTCCGCAGGATGTCGGTCGTGCTCTCGCGCGGGATGGCTGATGATGCTGCGGATGCCGCCGCCGCGCTGCCGTCGAGGTGTGCCGCTGTCATGGTCTCCCGGGGCCGGACGCCGGGTCCGGCCGAGGGCTACGCCTACTGCGGCGCCCGCGTCGCGTCACGCCTGTCAACGTCCCGTCACCCGGGCGGCGGCCGGCCGCCTCGAGCCCTCGCGGCGCCGCGCCTTCTCCTTGAATCGAAGGGGCGTTACCGCGCCCTCTCGAAGAGAGAGCGGTGCAGCACCGCGACCGCGGCCGCGACGCTCGCGTCCTCGATGACCATCGACAGGTTGATGCTGCCCATGGCGTAGCTCAGCATCTCGACGTTGACGCCGGCCTCGGCCATCGCGTCGAGCACCTGCGCGGCGACGCCCTTCCGGTTGGGCAGGCCCTGGCCGACGATCACGAGCGTCGTCCGGTTGGGCAGCACCTCGCAGCCGCCGAACCGCTCGAGCTCGGGCAGCGCGCGGCTGAGCTTCCCGAGGTCGTCGGTGGTCATCGAGACCGACACCTCGGACGTGGTGATCACGTCGATCACGACCTCGTGCCGGGCCAGCACGGCGAGGACCTGCGCGAGGAAGCCGACCTCGCCGAACATCCGGGTCGAGCTGATCTTGAGCACGACCTGCCGCTCGCGGTACGCGATGCTTGTCACGGGCGGGGACGCGGCGTCGGTGTTGAAGTCGATGACCGTGCCGGGGTGATCCGGCCGGTTCGTGTTGAGCACCCGCACCGGGATGCCCTTCTCCATGGCGGGCAGGAGCGTGGAGGGGTGCAGGACGCGGGAGCCGAAGAACGCGAGCTCCGCGGCCTCGTCGAAGCGCATCGTGGGGATGTTCCGGGCCGTCTTCACGACGCTCGGGTCGGCGGTCATCACGCCGTCGGTGTCGCTCCAGATCTGCGCCTCCTCGGCGCCGAGGCCCGCGGCGAGCAGCGTGGCTGTGAGGTCGCTCCCGTTGCGGCCGACGGTCGTGATCTCGCCGGCCTCGTTGCGGCCGACGAAGCCGGTGACGATCGGGACGACGCCCTCGGGGACGCGCTCGGCGAACATGGCCTTCACCCGGGCGTCGAAGCCGGGCAGCGGGCGCGCGCGGCCGAAGCTCGCGTCGGTGATGAAGCCGAGGTCCCAGACGTCGTAGGCGCGGGCCGGCACGCCGCTCCGGGCGAAGAAGTCCGCGATGCAGCGGACGGCCAGGCGCTCTCCGAAGCTCGCGATGTAGTCGAGGCTCCTCGGGCTGAGCTCCTTGACGAGGCTGATGCCGCGCAAGAGGTCCGCGATCTCCTCGTAGAAGGGCGCGAGGAGGTCGGGCGCGCAGCCGAGCGACTCGGCGACCGCGCGCTGCTTGCTCACCGGGACGGAGGGGTCGAACCGCCCGGTGGCGGCGAGCCTGGCCGCGTTGATCAGCGCGTCGGTCATGCCCTTGTGGGCGGAGCTCACGACGACGGGGCGGCGGTCCAGACGGGCTCTGACGATGTGAAGGACCTTCTCGATCTGCGCGCGGCTCTCGACCGAGCTGCCGCCGAACTTCATGACGATCATGCGCGTGCCTCCATGGGCCTGGCGGCCCGGTGGGCGCGGAAGGATAGTCATGCTCGGCCGGTAAGCGAGCCCCGCGAACACCTGACGCGCTGAGCTAGCCCCGGCGGGATCTCTGACGCACGGGACTAGGCCTCGGTCGCCAGGAGGGCCCGGAAGCTCTCGCGCTTCGTGAGGAGGAGCCAGCGCAGGTTCTTCATGAGCTTGCCTTGCTCCGAGAGGGCGGCGTGGCTCAGGAGGGTGAGCTCGGCGACGCTGATGCCCTCCCGGACGTCCTCCAGGGAGACCTTGACCCGCCCGTCCGCCGCAGCGCGGCAGCGGGCGAAGCGGGAGATCACGACGGTGGCGAGCGACAGGTCGAGCACGGCGGCCAGGAGGTGCCGGGGCGCCGAGAAGATGTGGCGGCGCTGGAGCACGACGCGCAGGTAGTCCTTGACGACGGTCCCCTCGTCGCCGGCGAGGAAGCGATCGACCGTCCTCACCCGCTGCAGCTTGAACGGCCTGGGGATGAACAGCAGGTCGACGGTGCCTCGCCCGAGCATCCAGGCGACCTTGTTCCCGAAGCTGCGCAGCGCCTGGAGCTCCGTCCACGAGGCCTTCTCGACGCGGTGGGCCTCCCGGACCCGCGACGGATAGCAGAGGTTGCCGAGGAGATAGCCGAACAGCACCCGGGCGTAGAAAGAGGGCTTCTTGCGCGGCTCGAGCGGCGCGGGCGCCTCGGCGCTCGCGTGCGCGAGGGCGGCGTCGACCGACGCGTCCGCGGCGCGGCCTCCGCCCTGGGGGAGGGCCCTCTCGAAGGCGGCTGTCCAGTCGTAGAGCCGCGCCAGCGTCGACGCCGGCGAGGCGTCGGTCGCGAGCTGGTCTTCCCAGTGCTTCACGGCGCGCAGGTACTGCGGCTGGGGGAGGATGACCCCGCTCAGCGTCGCCAGCGCCTTCGACATCCGCTCGGTGTCGCCGCGCTGCTGGAGCTTGGCCTTGAGCTGGCGGTCCACGGGCTTGCCGTAGTTGTCGCGGATCGACGGGCAGAGCTGGGAGAGCTGCGCGACGACGACGTCCTTCTCATCGCGGACGAACCCGAAGGGGAACGCCTGGCACGATTTCGGGATGTACTCGTGGCCAAACCGCTTCTGCATGCTGCAGAGCATGTCGTCGTCGAGGAAGATGCACTGGAGCCGGTGGTCCTTCTCCCGCATGGGCAGGACGCCGCGCGAGATGACGAGGGCCCCCTCGTCCCCGGCGCGCTCCCGCACCCAGGGCTCGGCGAGGTAGCGCGTGGCTTCGTCGCTGCTGAAACGGATGTTCCACGGCAGCCGGCAGCACCGAGCTGGGCAGTCGCGGCACTCGAACTTCTGGTTCGGCGGAGAGGAGAGCTTCGTCGCCATGGGGCGGCGGACGATACAACGCGACGGCGAGCCGCGCTCTCGATCCGCGTCCGGCGCCTGCGCCGCGCCCGCCGGTCCACCCGCCGGCCCCCGGCCGCGCCGGGCCAAGCGAGCGTGGGGGCTCAGGCGTGGCAGGACGCGACAGCCGGGAAAGCGACAGACAAAAGTACAGCGCCGCCGGGGCCTCAGGGGGGGCGGAGGCCGCGCGGCGGAGCTGGTCTCCCATGAAGCACTGACCGTGCCATCCGGAGGATCCTTAGAACCCGCCAGAATTGCGGCAATGCGTCGTGGACATCCCCTCCATGTTTCGATTCTGAAACGCCACGATCTCAGCGTTGAACGATTGTAAGGACCATTTTCTTACCACTGCATTTCGCTGTGAACGTAACATTTACAGCCCTTCCCGACTTTTCTCCCCCGGCGCCGGAAGGAGCTCGTGGTTCGATACACCGCTGCGGCGAGCGGCGACGTGACGATCACCGCGACGCCGGAGGGCAGCACCGATGTCGTCCTCTACGCGCGGACCGACTGCACAGACCGGGACAGCGAGCTCGCGTGCTCGGAGGATCCGCTCGACCCCGAGGTCCCCGAGTCGATCACGGTGCCGGCCACGGCGGGAGAGCCTATCGACCTCTTCGTCAACAGCTTCGGCGCCACGTCCTCGGGGCCGTTCACGCTGACGATCGAACCGGCGGAGTGACCTGTCGATGGGAGAGGGCGCCCCGCGGGGCGCGAGCTCGCCGCGATTCCACGGCAGGGTCCGCGCGAGGCGCGTGCCGGCGCGAGAAATGGGAACCGGCCGTCCGGGAGGCGCCGCCTCCGGACAGCCGGGGATCGCCGCCGACGCTGCGTTCACTGCGGTGGCGGGAGCGCAGCCTCCTGGCCCTTGATGCTCGGCAGGTCGACGACCTGGAGATCCCTCGTCGTGACCTCGCCCGGCTTCACCCGCAGGCCGGCGCCGTTGCTGGTCGACTCGACGTTGATGATGTAGGCCCCCGGCGTTAGCCCCGACACACGGTACGAGCCGTCCTCGGCGGTGATGGGATAGTGCAGTCCGAGCGAGCCGTCGTCCCCGAGCGCCGTGGCCACCATGAGCCGAGCCCCCGGAAGCGGCTTGCCGCCCGCCGTGACGCGGCCGCGGAGCTCCCCTGTGCCCTGAGGGGCAAGGCTGATGTCGTGCTGCGTGATCTTCCCGTCCTCGATGTTGACGCCCACGACGGTCACCTGCGCACCGCGCCGCGCCATGACGCGGATCGCGCCGGGTGGGATCTGCTCGAAATGGAAGCGGCCGTCCGCGTCGCTCAGCGTGTTCACGAAGCCGATCGGCCGGTGCATCAGCGTGAGCCGGGCGCCGGCGATGGGCTTGCCGTCGGCGTCGCGCGCCACGCCGGAGAGGCTGCCGCCGGGCGACATCACGAGCTTCACCGGCTCCAGGCTGTCGCAGCTCGATGCCTCAATTTCGACCGAGCTCACGGCGTTGCTCCCATCGTAGCCGCGGACGACGATCATGCCCTTCGGCACGTTCGGCAGGTTGAACGAGCCGTCGTCTTCGGTCTGCGCTTGGGCGGCGGCCTCCAGGGCGACATCGCTCAGCTCGCCGGCGGCGAGCACCGACTCCGCGTCGACGTACACGCCCGGCAGCGGAGCGCCGGACAGGTCCACCGCGCGCCCGGTCAGGGTACACCCCCTGGAGAGGGTCAGATCCATCTTCTCGACATCCCCGACTCGAACGGTGGTCATCGGAGAAAACGCCGGCGCAAACTCCGCCGCCGTCGCCCTGACGACGACGTCCCAGGAGGGCAGCTGATCGATGCGGAACGAGCCGTCCGGGCTCTCGAACGTGCGAGAGAACAGGGCCGGCGTCGCAGGGGTGTCTGCCGTCGTCACCGAGAGGACGTCGATCGCGAAGCGCCGTACCGGCTCGCCTCGCTCGTCCAGCACGCGCCCCTCGATGACACCGCTCTTGGGCAGCACGAGGTTCACCGTCTCGCCGAGGTGCGCCGAGGTCGCCGTGGTCCCGTACCCCTCGAGGCTCGCGTTCAGCTGATAGGTGCCGTCCGGAAGCGTGAGCTCGAACCGCCCGCTCTCATCGCTCTTCACGGAGCCTGCCGTCGAGAGCACGTTGCCGGCGATCTCGAAGGTCGTGGCGACGACCGTCACGCCCGCGATGGTGTTCCCGTCCGTGCCGTATACGTGGCCGCTGATGGTGGGCCGCGCCTCCTGTCTCGCCGCGGGCGCGCCGCGAAGGAGCGCCCTGTTGCGATAGCCGGCGCGCTTCTCCGCCCGCGTGGCCGCGGGCCTCGCGCCGGCGGCCTGGTCGTCTCTCGGACGGAGGACGAGGAAGAGCACGACGCCGGCGAAGGCAGCCAGGAGAAGTCCGACGGCGATCCCCAGCTGCCGGCGCGAGGGGTTCCGTTGCGAGGTATTCGGTTGCATCATGGTTCCTCCAGACAAATTGGCCTGGCGAGAGCGCTGCACCCGGACGCTCGGTGAAGAAAGAGAAAGGGGCTGCCGGCCGCTGCCGGCGCCCCCCTCCCCCTCGACAACGCGATCGGCGAGCGCCTCCCCGTCCTGCCCGGGGCCGTTACTGAGAGCTTTCTGCAGGGAGACTCTCGCCGATCGGTCGAGCGCTGGGCGTCGTCTTATCGCCGGATAGCGACCGGTTCTAGCGACGCACTGGCATCACGGGTGCGCGGCCGGAGCCAGGCTGATGTACGTGGGGAGATTCAGGGGAGTGCCGAGGTGGCACATACCCTTGATCATCCCGTTGACACCGTCCTGCGTCAATGCCAATCGGACGATCTTCTTCTTCTGCCGCCGAACATCGAAGCCGTGGTTAATCATCCGAGAATCGACATAATCGGTGATGATGGTGTCCGCAAAACCATAGGTGAGATCCTCGCAAGACCCGTAGCCTATCATCAGCTCCTCTCGAGCCATCAGGGTGGAGCACGACATCGGACTCCCAACGCACCAAGTACCGGCGCTGACACAACCGCCGCTGAAGATGGTCATGTCATAGTCGAGGAGAGCGAAGCGCATCGAGCCATTGTGGACGACAGCCGGCCCATTCTTCATCGTCACATCATAGAACGTGAAATTATCGATAGCCATCGCGCTACCCGACACCGACATGACGGCCGCGAAAGCGAAAGCCCAACGAGCAATCTTCTTCATGAGAAATACCTCCGAGGAATCGAATCTGTGGTGAAGTTTGATGCAGATACCTATCCAGATCGTCAGCCAAGGGATCCATGCCCCGGGGCCTGCGCCAGGAGAGCGGTGCCCGACGGGTGCGACGCGCGTTGTCGTCGGCCCGTCATGGCCACGCCCCCGGAGGAACCCGCCCCGAGGTCATGCCGCGAACAACAGGAGACTATTCTCCCCACGGGTTCACGCAAGCACTTTTGACTGGCATCTTTCCCGTCGAAAACACGACGGAGATAGAACCAGAGAGAATAACGACACTCCTCGATTATGCTCTCATGCCCTCTGCCTGGAACGCACCCCATGGCGCTCCCACATCCAGCTGAAATATCACGCACCTACGCCGCGAGAGGCGCTGTGCGGCGGCCCTGCGAAGAGCGGTGCAGGCCGTGCGTGGCCACAAGATCGCCGGCGCAGGCGCGCGCCGGACGCGAGAGGAAGGAACACGGGGAATCCGCGCGGCCCCCACGCGCTCGATTCACGAAGCGCCTTGTGGGTCCTGCCCCCCCATGGGACGCCGATGAGCACCGCGGAGCCACACCGCAGGGCGGCGCGACGGAGCGCGGCAGTCCCGCGATGATGGCATATCGAGAACTCGATTCGTCGCGGCGCGCCGGGTTCGTCCCGGCCTTTCGGCGGCGCCCGGAGCGGGCGCGCGGCATGCCGGCTGGACGTGGGGCGCGAAGGCCCCGGACCCCCGGCGGCGCCGCCCGTCAGCGGAGCGTGATGGCCAGCCGGTAATCGAAGAGGGCCGCGGAGCCCGAGGCGCCCGACGCGGCGCGGACGCGGAGGAAGTACGTTCCCGCCGGGAGCGCGTGCGCCCCGGGGTGGCGCGGGGCGTCCCCGGTGCCGTCGAGGATCGAGCAGCTCCCCCGGCCGCCGTCGTCGTCGTCCGCGATGAGCGAGCCCTCCGCGTCGAGCAGCGAGAGCCGGCTGTCCATCTCGAGCGACTCGCACGTCTCCGCGCCGCCCTCGACGATCTCGGCGCGGATCGACCGGCCCTCGGGGAGGTCCACGGCGTAGACGTCGAAGTCGTCGCGCTCCCGCGTGCCAGCGATGAACACATCGGAGCCGACTGGCCCGTTCGCGTCGGCGGTGGTGCCGTTCGGCTCCTCCTCGGCGCCCGCGGGCGCGAGGATCTTCGCCTGGAGGAGATAGAGCGGGATCGCCGCGCCGCCGTCGCGCGCCGCCGCCTCGACGTCGTATTCGCCGGCAGGCAGCCCCACGACGAGCGCCGAGCAGCCGCCGATGCCGCCCGCATACTCGGCGTCAGAAAGCCCCTCGTCGGTCGCGACCGGAGCCCCCTCCACGTCGAGCACGCGGAGCGTCGTGAGAATACCGCCCTCGCAGCCCGCGGCGGTGCCGTCGAGGACCTCGAGGCGCACGACCGAGGCGGCTGACAAGCTCAGGTGGAATACGTCCCTGTCGCCGCCCGCGGCGAGGCTCGCCGCGACGAGCGCGTCGCCCGCGATCACGAGCTCGCTCGCCTTCGCCTCGGCGGGGGTGTCGTTCGGCTCGATCTCCGCCGTCACCGCCTCGAGCTGGCAGGCGGCGCTGCACCCGTCGCCGCCCGCGGCATTGCCGTCGTCGCACCCCTCCGGCGCGTCGCGGAGACCGTCGCCGCAGACCGCGACCCGCTCGCAGCGCGGACCGCAGAGCGCGCCGCCGTCGCACTCCTCCGCGCCCTCGCGCACGCCGTTGCCGCACGAGGCGTCGAGCGAGACGCGCAGCGTGTAGCGAGCCGCCGGCAGCTCGGGGAAGCCGCGGACGCGGACATAGTACGTCCCCGGCTCCAGGCCGCGCGCCGCGGCGCCGCCCGGGCTCGTCGAGTCGATGAGCGAGCAGGCGCCGATACCGCCATCGTCGTCGGACGCGAGCACGGTCACGCCGTCCGCCGCGAGGAGCGAGAGGGCGGTGTCGACGCTGTCGGCGCAGCGCGCGGGGCCGCTCGAGTCGAAGGTCTCGATCCGGAGGTCGGAGACGGTCGTGAGCCGCAAGGCGAAGAGATCGACATCGCTCTCCGGCTCGATCGCGCCGGACACGAGCGCTCCCGGCGCCACAGCGCCGTTCGCGTCGGCCTCGGCGAGGGTCGAGTTGGGCTCGATCTCGTCCGTCGCCCCCTCGAGCCGGCACGCGGCGTCACAGCCGTCCCCGCCTCCGGTGTTGCCGTCGTCGCAGACCTCGGGAGCGTCGATGAAGCCGTCGCCGCACACGGGGATGCGCTGGCACGCCGGCCCGCACGCGGCGCCGCCGTCGCACTCCTCCAGGCCCTCGACGAGGCCGTCTCCGCAGACGGTCGTCGTCCGAGCGCGCAGGGTATATCCGGCGATGTAGCCCCCAGCGAACTCCTCGACGCGCACGTAATAGGTGCCCGGCAAGGCGATGGCGGCCTGGATGCGCGAGCACGTGTCCTCGCCGCCGTCGTCGTCCTCGGCCATCACGTCGCCATCCGGCGAAAGGAGCTGCATCACCGTATCGGTGTCGCGGCAGGAGGTCGGGCCGGACGTGTCGAACGTCTCCACCTCGAGGTCGGCCACGCCGGGGACGTCGATGGCAAAATAGTCGACCTCGCCCGTCGGATAGATCGACGCGGTGAACAGCGCGCCCATCGCGGTCGCCTGCCCCGGGGTCGCCTGCTCCAGCGCGTCGTTCGGCTCGACCTCCGGGAGCGTCCCCTCGAGCTCGCACGCGGCGCTGCAGCCGTCTCCGCTCTCGGTGTCGCCGTCGTCGCACGTCTCGGCGCCGTCGACGGATCCGTCGCCGCACACCTGGATCCGCGCGCACTCCGGGGAACACCCCTCGCCGCCGTCGCACGCCTCGGCCCCCTCGACCACGCCATCGCCGCAGAGCGCGGTGAACACGACAAGGAGGTTGTAACCGGGGATCGTGGCGTCGCTGGTGAACTCCTCGACGGTCACGTAATACGTGCCCGCCTGGAGCTGGGTCGCCCAGGGGGCGACGCTCGCGTCGATGAGCGAGCAGGCCTCGGGGCCGCTGTCGTCGTCGCTCGCCAGCACCGTCGCGCCGTCCACGTCGAGCAGCTGGAGGAAGGTGTCGACCCCCTGGACGCACGCGCTCAGGGTCCCGGGGCTGAACGTGGCGAGCAGGATCTCCGCGCGATTCGGCACCTCGAGGGCGAAGACGTCGACGTCGCCGAGCGGCTCGATCGCCCCGGAGACGAGCGCGTTCGGCCGGAGCGCGGCGCGCTCGTCGGCCTCCGCGGCGGTGTTGTTCGGCTCGACCTCGGACAGCGGCGTGTCCAGCTCGCACGCCGCGCTGCACCCGTCGCCGCCGGTCGTGTTCCCGTCGTCGCAGAGCTCCGGGCCCTCCAGCGCGCCGTCGCCGCACACCGAGGTGTCCAGCGTGAGCGAGAGCGTGTAGTCGAACGTCGCGGGCGCCGCTGCAGGGGAGTTCTGCACGCTGACGAGGTACTCACCAGGGCTCAGCTTCTCCAGCACCAGAGACGAACAGTAGTTGTCGCCGGCGATATCGTCGTGCTCCGCGAGGGTCGCCAGGCTCGCGTCGACGATCGTCACGTAGGTATCGACGCCGAGCGAGCTGCACGTCGTGCCCAGCGGGCCGTCGAGCGTCTCTGCCCTGATGCGCCCGACCGACCCATCGGGGACGGTCACAGAGAACACGTCCACATCGCCTTCGGGATCGATGAACGCGCGGATTCGACCGTCGGGCGCGATGGCGAAGGCGTCATTGGCCGACGTGAAGCCGTCGTTCGGCTCGACCTCGCACCCGGGCTCCACCTGACATGCGCGCGAGCAGCAATCGCCGTCCTCGCCGCCGCCGTCGTCGCAGGTCTCCGCGCCGCCCAGCGCGCCGTTGCCGCACCCGTCGGTGCACGTGCTCGGCGCCCCGGCGCACGAGAATCCGGGCTCGATCGCGCAGCCCGGGT
>JAICEP010000183.1 GCA_025924095.1 Sorangium sp. | reverse complement strand
GTCCGCGGCAAGGACCGCCGCGCGTGCGCCCCCGGCGGCCGCGTCCAGCAGGGCGCGGTGCGCCGCCGGCTCGCGGGCGGCGAGCGCACGCACGCGCTCCAGCATGGCGCTCGTGCGCGCCGAGGCGTCGCTCGCGAAGACCTCGATCGCCAGCCCGCCCGGCAGCGCGTGCGGCGTCACAGCGAGCTCGCCGTCCGGCCCGAGCCGGCAGCAGAGCACGCCGCCGTGGACGCTCGCCGCGACGTCGACACCGCTGCCCCCGCCCTGCGCCCGCCGGTGCGCCGCGAGCGCGGCAAGGAAGAGCGCGCGGACGTCCCAGGCAGGCATCGGCCGGCCGGACGACACCGCGGCCGGCGCGGACGCCGCCGCGCGCGCCGCGAGGGTCGCCACGAGGATGGCCGCGCTCGAGCCGAGGCCGAGCTTGCGGCTCGCCCCGGACGGCGGCGCGCCCGGCGAGGCCGGCGCCGACGAACGAAGCGCGGACGCGTCGAACCACACCGCCCGGTCGAGCGCGCCCGCGTCGATCGCCGCCTGGACCTCCTCCGTGACGAGGTCGGCCCGGCGCGCCGGATCGGCGACGACATACCGATCGACCGCGGCCACGAGCGCGGGCGCGCCCTCGAGCACGGCGTACGCGCCCGAGAGGACGAGCTTGCCAGGCGCCCGGACGATCACGCGCCCGCGTCCCCCGCCGAAGGCGCGAGGCGGGCACCGCCGCCGGGGACGGCCGAGATGGTGCGCAGGACGCCGGGGACGGCGAGCAGCGCACGCTCCACGGCGGCCTGCGCCTCGGGCGCCGTGAAGACCTTCACGTGCGGGCCGGCGTCGATGGTGAAGAACGCCGGCGTGCCCTGGCCCCGGAGACTCCGCACCGCGGCGATCACCTCGACGGTGGCGCCGGTCCAGTAGAGCAGGCCCGGCGAGGCGGCGATGCTCGAGGCGTGCATGCACAGGGCGCTCGCCTCGGCCGCGGCGCCGAGCGCGGCGAAGTCGCGGGCGAGGACCGCCGCGCGGACCACGTCGAAGAGCGACGGCGCGGCGTCGACCCAGGCGGGGAAATAGGGGCTCGTCGTCGCGGTGTGCCGCATGCCCTCGCTGGAGCCCACCTCCTTCGGGCCCTCGCGCGTCACCGCGATCACGACCGCGAGCGGCCAGTGCCCCTCGGGCGCGAGCGGCGTCGCCGCGAGCGTCTCGTCGCCGGGGCGCCCGGCGCGGAGCTCGACGAAGCCGCCGAACGCGGAGCGCGCGGCGGAGACCGAGGTCCTCCGCGCGAGGTCGCTCATCACGGCGGGCGCGGTGGGCAGGCCCGCGGCGGCGCTCGCGGCGAGCGCGAGCGCGGCGAACGCCGACGCGCTCGAGGCGAGCCCCGCCGCGGTGGGGAAGTCGTTGCGGCTGACCACGCGGGCGCGCTCGCGCCGCCCCGAGGCGGCGCGGACCCGGTCGAGGAGCCCGGCGACCCGGCGCGTCGCCCCCGAGTCCGGCGGCAGGGCCGCGCCGCCGAGGTGGAGCTCGTCGCGATCGAGCGACGGGTCGAAGACGACCTCCGTCGTCGTCGTCATCCCGGCGAGCGTCACCGAGAGGCTCGGCACGGCGGGCAGGTTGTGCCCGTCGGCCCGTTTGCCCCAGTACTTCGCGAGGGCGATGTTCGGATGGGCGATCGCGGTCGCCCGGCTCACGGCGCTCATGCTTGCTCCTCCGCCCCCGTCCTCGTGCCCGCCTTCACCCGGGTCACGAAGCCGCTGTACCCCGCGTCGCGCCAGGCGGCGAGCACGCGATCTGCCGCGCCGCTCGACGTCGCCGGCGCGCCGCCGCCGGGCCGAGGGGGCGGGAGCAGGGCGACGACCGAGCCGCCTCCGCCGGCGCCGGTGAGCTTGGCGCCGAGCGCGCCGGCCTCGCGCGCGAGCTTGCACAGGGTCTCGATCGCCTCGGTCGAGACGAACATCCCGGCGAGGAGCAGCTGGTTGAGGTCCATCAGCCGGCCGAGCCCGATCGCGTCGCCCGCCTCGATCGCGAGGGCCGCGCTCTCGACGAGCGCGGCGATGCCGGCGATGGAGGTGTCGGCCAGCGTGGGGTTGCGCTCGAAGAGCTTCGCCACGAGCTCGACCATGCTGCGCGTGGACGACGGCACCCCCGTCGAGCCCACGCACAGCCAGAGGTCGTCGCGCGGGGCGACGGAGGTCGCGCCGTGCGCCCGGGTGAAGCGGAAGCACCCGCCGCGCGCCGCCGCCGTCGTGTCGATGCCCGACGGGTTGCCGTGGAACACGCGCTCCCAGGCGGCAGCCGCGGCGACCGCGGCCTCGGCGGTGAACGCGGCCGGCGCGATGGAGGCGGCCGGCGCGGCGGCCTCGAGCGACCCGCGCGCCAGCGCGGCGACCGCACGGGCGATCGCGACGCCAAGCGCCGCCGAGCTCCCCAGGCCGCCGCCGGGCGGCAGGTCGCTCTCCGCCTCGACGCGCACCGGGCCGGCGCCGGGGAGCGCGTCGAGCAGGGCCGCGAACGCGTGCGCGATGTCCCCCTCGGCCGGCGCCGCGCCGTGCTCGCGCCCGCCCAGCCGGAGCGCGCTCGCGCGCATGTCGCCCGCGCCCGCGCCCGCGTCGGCGTGCGTCGCGCGCGCGCGGGCGCCTCGCTCGATGCCGGCGGCGAGCGCGGGCGCTCCGTACACGACCGCGTGCTCGCCGAGCAGGATGACCTTGCCGGACGCCTGGCCGAGCGCCTCGATCATGCGCCTGTCCACCGGAGCGCGCTCGCCGCGCCGCACAGGATCTGACGGGCCGACGCGCTCACAGGCAGCGACCGCCCGAGGGCCTCGGCCTCGCCGCACAGGGCGGAGAGCCGCTCCTCGACCGCGCGCCGCGCGCCGCACGCCTCGAGCGCCAGCGTCGCGGCCGCCACGGCGTCGTCGCTCGCGTCCTTGCGGCCGAGCGCTCGCTCGACGGCGCTCCGGCCCGCGGCGTCGAGGCGCCCCTCGGCCGACGCGAGCACCGCGGTGCGCTTGCCGGCGCGCAGGTCGTTGCCGACCGGCTTGCCCGTCGCGGCGGCGCTCCCGAAGGTGCCGAGGAGGTCGTCGCGCAGCTGGAAGGCGACGCCCACCGGCGCCGCGAACCGCTCGAGCGCCGCCACGGTCTCGGGCGGCGCGCCGGCGAGCGTGGCGCCGAGCGCGAGCGGGCCGCGCACCGTGTAGCTGCCGGTCTTGAGCGCGTGCATCTGCTCGACGTCGTCGGCCCGCCCGACCACGTCGAGGTGCTGCCCGATCACGACGTCCTCGTGCATCGCGCAGAACAGCCGCACGGCCGCGAGCGCCCTCGCCGGCGGCGCCCCGGCGCCCGCGAGCGCGCTCAGCGCGAGGCCCCACGTGAGATCGCCCGCGAGGATCGCGGACGAGGCCCCGAGGTGCGGATCGCCGAGCGCCTCGGTCAGCGCGACGTGCACGGTGCGGTCCCCCCTCCGGACGGTGTCGCCGTCGATCCAGTCGTCCTGGATGAGCAGGTACGTCTGGAGCAGCTCGAGCGCGACGCCGGCGTCGATCGCGGGCTCGAGCGGCGCGTCCGGCGCGACGCCCTGGTAGGCGGCGACGAGCAGGCCCGCGCGGAACCGCTTGCCGCCGCGCAGGGTGAGGTTCCTCGCCTCCATGGCCATCGCCGCGACCTCGCGGCCGTAGCGCTGCACGTGGCTCACCCTGTCGCTCCAGCGCTGCTCGAGCGCGGCCTCGATGCGGGGGCGGATCGAGGAGAGGAAGTCGAGGAACAGGCGCGCGCCTGGATCCCCCGTCCCCTCGAGCGTCCGATCGCCGGCGCGGGGCGCGCTCTCTCCGTCCTTCGTGTGCGCTGTCATGGAATGCGCGGCAGCCTAGGAGCCGCGCGCGAGCCGGTCAATCTCGGCCGAGAAACGGCGAATAGCGCGGTGAGTCGCGCCGCTCCGCGCCACCTCCGAGGTGGCTTGGGTCCTGCAATGTGGGGGGGCCGCGTCGCGGGCCGGGAGCGCCGCGCGCAGGCTCCCTGCGAGATCGCTCCTCTGGAGTTGCGCGCCGAGCCTCGCCGCAACCGCAGGGAAAGGGGGACTTTCGTGAAGAGATCACCGGGTGGGGTGCTGGGTATCTTTCTCCTCATGACCCTCGGCGTCGCGGGGTGCAGCGGCCGCGACGCCGGCGAGGATCTTCCGGAGAGCGCCGGTGACGGTGCGTCCGGCACGGCGCCCGCTCTGGCGCGGGCGTGGGCGAGGGCGAGCTTCCTGCCCGCTTACCGCGTGATCGGCCGGAGCGCCGACGTCGCGCGGGCGACCGCGCTCGCCGGCGCGCTCGGGCTCGCGGAGGAGAACTTCCGGGGCGGCGCCTCGATCGGGGCCGACGGCGCGATTCGCTACCTCGATCGCGCGCGGTTCCAGCGCTTGCCCACGACGAAGGCCGGCCCGCCCGCGCCCGGGTTCCGCGACGAGCGCGGCTTCGCCACGGCGCCGGGCGATGACGCCCTGGATTTCGAGGCGCTCGCGGCGCTGCGCGTCGTCCCGGAGCCGGACGCGGCGGCGCGCGCGTGGGCCGCGCTGGAAGGCGCGCGCCTGCCCGTCGGGCGCGAGATCGCCGTGGGCCACTCGCTCTTCGAGGCGATCGACATCGAGGGGCGCTACGTGGCGCGGGCCGAGCTCGACACGCAGGTGAGCTTTCGCGATCAGGCCGAGGGGTTCCGGCTGATCGGCCCCGGCGCCAAGGTCCGGGTGACGTTCGACGCCGAGGGCGCCGTGACCCACCTGATCTACGCGCGTCGCGACCTCGAGCGCGGGGAGGACGTCGCGATTGTCCCGGCCTCGGAGGCCCCGGCGCTTTGCGCCCGCGCGCTGGGCGGCGGCGCGGTGGTCGCGGCCGAGCCGGAGCTCGTCTATTACGCGCCGCCGCTCTCCCGCGAGGTGCGGCGGATCCTCCCCCATTTCGTGTGCAGCGCCAGGCGGCGCGTCGGCGGTGAGGTGGTGGACGTCCGCAAGGTGATCGTCCCGGCCGTCGTCGACGCTCCGAGGGCCGCGATCACCGTGCGTGTGGACGGCGAGACCGTCTCTGCGGAGGCGAGCGTCGCCGGGGGCACTGCTCCCTACACGTACAGGTGGGTATCCTCGGCGCGCTCGCTCGATCCGGCCGGCGCAGACGGCAGGGCGGTGCGGATCGCGCCGGGCGGCTCGGGCTTTCGCGGCGAGACGGAGACGCTCTCTCTCTATGTCACGGACGCCGACGGCCTTGTCGCGACGGCGGGGCGGCCGCTCTCGTTCCCGCGCACGGCGGGGCCCGCGGCGCCGAGCCCGCCCCCGTCGCCGAGCCCGTCCCCGCCGTCTCCGGGCGACGAGGGGCGCGCCATGGTCGGCGCCGAGTGGGTCGGGCTCTGCGGCGGCCTCGATCATTCGGCGGCGAACGTCGACGGGCTCCTGAAGGGCTTCCGGGCGGGGGGGGTCCAGCAGCGCTTCAACTGGGGTGAGCTCCGCGCGTGGGAGGTCGATTTCAAGGATCCGGCGCTGGGGGGTCAGGACGCGTCGTTCGCGGACTCGGTCGATCTCACGTTCTATACGGGGCACGCGAACGGCGTAGGGTTCATGTTCTGCAGCGCCATGAACGATCGGTTCCTTCACTTCAGCGACGCTCACTGGGGCAACTCCAACCTGGAGTGGATGGTGGTCGCCGCCTGCGGCCCGCTGCAGGACGACGCGGGCGCCTGGCGTCTCCGGTGGTCGGGCGCGTTCGACGGCCTGCACCTGCTGCTCGGGTATGCGACCGAGTCGTTCGACGACACGACCGAGGGCTCCCTGTTCGCGAGCTACCTGCTGGACGACACGAGCCCGGCGCCCGTGCGGCAGGCGTGGGCGACGACGGCGATCGAGATCCAGCCCGACGACAAGGTGACCTACGCGGTGATGGGGGTCTATGGTCCGGGCTGGACACTCCCCAACTACGACGATCACTTCTGGGGCAAGGGCCCGGTCGGCCCGGACCTCCGGGGCGCCGCGAGGATCGGGTTCTGGCGGATCGCCGGACCTACCTGAGCGCCGCGTCGCCCAGGCTCATCCCTGGGTCCCGCCGGCTCGGCTCAGTAGCCACGCCACTTCGAATCGAGCTCGATGGAATAGTAGTCCACGAACCGGAACGCCACGCCCCCCGCATCCCCGCTCGCGCGGATCGCGTACACCGACTCGTTCGACTGAGGTCGATGGTCGGTCGGGCTGAACGAGATCGGCCCGGCCGTCATCCCGTCGAGCACCACGTTCTGGAACGACTCGAGCGCGTCCTTCAGGTCCTCTCCCGTCGGCCGCTCGTGCCCCGCGTCGACGGCCCGCTCGACGGCCTTGCGCCACATGAGCGCCGCCGCGTGGCCCTGGACGTAGAACTGGTCCTGATACCGGTCGAGCGGGTGGTCGTCCTTCTCCCGGTACGCCCGGTGGATCCGCAGCATCTCCGCCATCCCGCTCGAATGCTGGGTGTCACCGTAGATCGGGACGGGGAACAGGCCGTAGAAGATGCCAGCGCAGTCGGCCCCGCAGAGCGACAGCGTCCGCTCGCCGATGCCCCAGTTGTTCGCCATCACGCGCAGCTGCCAGCGCTCCTTCCCCGGGAACGCCCGATCGACGAGCCGCTGCGCGGCGGCGGCGCCCCTCCCGACGAAGGCCGAAGAGAGGACGGTGTTGCCGGCCCAGAACCAGCTCGCCGGGACGTAGGACGGGTCCGCCTTCTTCTTCTCGATCTCTCTTTTCACGTAGCCGGCCACCGCGTCGACGATGAGCCCCTCGTCTTCGGGGGAGGACGTCTGAGGAACGAGGAGATCCTCGCCGAGCAGCATGCCAGGCAGGTGCTCCACGTACGATTTGCCCGCGGCGAGCGGGTCGACGCAGTAAAGACACCTGTCGATGGTGTCATGCACCATCGCGATGCGCCCGGGCGCGATCTTCCAGGCGGCCTTCATCCCGATGCGGATCCCGGTCGAGTAGTCCGTGGCCGGGAAAAAGATGTACGGATAGCCGGGGCTCGTCTTGTGCTCGGTCGCCGAGAGGCTGTGTCCGAGAGCGTTGAACTCGGCGTAGCGCACGTCCGCCGAGATCGGCACCGGCGTGGCCAGCGAGCCGGCGTACGAGCCGGGGATGATGAGCTTCTTCTCCTCCGCGAGCTTCGGCGCGACGCGGGTGGTCGGCCCGGTGCCGAAGATGAACAGCGTGGAGACCTCGCTCCACTCCGGCTCCCGCCGCCACGCCTCGATGGCCTCCTCCGTCATGGCCGGGTCGTACTGCGCGTCCTTCATGTCGACGTCGATGGGACAGCCGCGGAGCCCTCCCTGACTGTCGTTGAGGTGACGCAGGTAGTCGTAGACTCCGTATTTGTACGCCGGCGCGACGTCGGCGGTCGGCCCTGTTTCGCCCGTCGTGATCCGGATGCGGAGCGCCCCTGTGCAGCCGGCGCCCGCGGCCGCGGTGGACACGGCAGCGGTCGACCCGGCGAGCAAGGCCGCCCCGGAGCCGGCCGAGCGCGCCTGTCCCTCCGGGCGGCGCGCGGAGATCGCCACCGCGGCGACCAGGGCGGCCACGCCGATCGCCCCGATCAGGTAGCTGCGCTGCTGAGGCGTGGCGGCCGTGGAGAGGGTCGACTTGAGGCTCGTCGAGTCGGACGTGGCGCGCCTCTGGCCAGGCGGCCCAGAGGTCCTCTGCCCGAGCTCCTCATCGAGGGGGGGCATGGCCAGGAGACGCCCTCCGTCTGCGCCCTCGATCGAGCTCGTGCAGGAGAGGCGGGGTGAGAGGAGCGCGCTCGGACGGATCGAGCTCTGCTCGATGTACGCCTTGACCTGCTGTTGCATGCTGGCGCGGCGCTCCGCGAACATGCCCAGCATCGTGGCGCCGATCTCGTCCGAGCCGGCGTCCTCGCCCGCCCCATGCAGGTAGTCCTCGAGCGCCGCGCGCATCTCCTGCGCGGTCGCGAACCGCTTCGCCGGGTCGCGATCGAGCGCCCTCGCGACGATGGCGTCGAGCGCCGGCGGGATGTCCGGGTGGACGAGCGAGGGCCGCTGGATCTCGTCCACGGCCGCCAGCTTCCAGAGCGCGCTCACGGCGTCGCCGCCGAAGAGCCGCTCCCGCGTGAGGAGCTCCCAGAGCACGATCCCGGCCACGAAGATGTCGGCCCGCCGGTCGATCCTCGCGCTGTCGACGGCCTGCTCGGGCGCCATGTAGGACGTCTTGCCCTTCAGCTTTCCGGTCTCGGTGTGGTTCGTGTTGATGGACGCCTTGGCGATGCCGAAGTCGAGGAGCTTCACCGCGCCGTCGTACGTGACGAAGATGTTGTGCGGGGAGACGTCGCGGTGGACGATGCCGAGCGGCGTGCCGTCGTAATCGCAGAGCTCGTGCGCGTAATGGAGGCCGCTCAGCAGGTCGGCCACGATCCGGACCCAGACGCCGCGCTTGAAGCCTGCCGCGCCCGGCTCTCCCTGGGCCACCGCCTTCATGATCCCGCTGAGCGGCTGGCCCTCCAGATACTCCATCACGGTGAAGTAGCCGGCCTCGTCCATGCCGACCTCGTAGGTCTGGACGATGTTCGGGTGGTTGAGGCGCGCCGACAGCGTCGCCTCGTCGAGGAACATGGCGACGACCTTCTCGCCGTCTCCGCCCACGCCGCGGTGGCGCTTGACGACGACGAGCTTGTTGAACGACCCCGGCCCCCGCGCGCTCGCGAGGAACACGTCCCCCATCCCACCGCGGCCGAGCTTCGCGATCGGCCGGTACTTGCCCATGATCGCCGTCTGGGTCGGCTCCGCGTCCGAGATGTCTTGACCCGTGCCCACCATGCCCCCGGCCGTTCTCAGACGCGCGCGCCGCTCCGAGTGGATTGGCCATAGGAGCAAAGACCGATATCCCTGTCAACGTCGCCGGTCCCGGCCACAGGGGCGACGGCCTGAGCGGGTTGAGTCGATTCCTGTGGGCGGTGCGCCGGGGAAGGGGACGCGGGGAGCCGTGCGCTCTCGAGGTGCTCGTAAGGGGCGAGCGTCGTCAGGCGCGTGTCCTCGACGGGGCCGCCGACGGTGAAGTGATAGAGGCTCTGGAAGTCGTCGCCGGCGATGCCGCACAGCTCGTGAAACACATCGTCGAAGTAGCAGCCGATGCCTGTCGCGCGCACCCGGCCGCCGCTGTCCCGCGCGGCCTCGGCCTCGAGGTACAGCGCGTGGCCGAGGACGCCGGCCTCCCAGAAGAGCCGGCGGTACCACGGCGCGCCGCGCTCCCGGAGCGTGGCGCCGAGGTCGGCGACCATCCCGAGGCTGAACGCGCCGTCGGCGGCGATCTCCTGATGACAGCTCACGATCTGCGCGACGCTCCGGAGATCGGCCTCGGAGAGGCGATAGAGCCGCAGGTGATCCGGACACCCCTCCGGCTTCTCCCACGCGAAGGGGTGCGCGAGCGCGGCCCTCAGCCCCTCGTGCGCGGCCTCGGACCGCTCCAGCGCGTAGAGGCCCGGGGCGAGGCCGCGGACGCGGTGCACGAAGACGACAGCGTGCACCCGCGGCGCCCACGGGAGCGCGTCCCACGGGGGCACGCCGGGGCGGGGGAGGAGGTGGTCGAGCATGGCGTAGAACGTCTCGGCGCCGATCGAGGTGAGGCCGTCGAAGGCGGAGGCGCTCCGCCGCGTCCGGATGATCTCGGACGCCAGGGCGCCGCCGCCGCCGTCAGGCAGCGGGGGCAGCGCGCTCTCCAGGACGGCGGCCGGCTCCTCCGTGTGGGCCTTGCAGGTGGCCTCGGCGACGTCCTCGATGACGTCCCAGTCGACGTGGCTCGGGCTCAGCGCGTTCGCCCGTCCGGCCCACGCGCCCTCGCCGGCGAGGCGGGTCAGCTCCGCCGCCCGCGCGGAGGCCGCGCGGGCGGCGGCGAGCGCCTCCTCCCGGCGCAGCGGCGCGGCGGGCACGACGAGCAGCGCGGCGTCCGGGTGCTCGCGATCCGCCGCCGCGATCCCCGCGAAGTCCGCGTCCCGATCGAGGCCGAGCAGCGCGGACAGCTCGGGATCGCCGAGGTCGTCGAGCAGCACGGCGGACCAGCCGAGCGCGGCCGCGGCATAGCGGACGGCGGCGATGGCGTGACCTGCGTCGTGCTGGCAATAGCGGAACGCCCGCTCGCCGTACTTCCACGCCTCGCGCCAGTGGACGGAGCTCAGCCCCACGAGGAAGCCGCCGGCGGGGAGGAGCTCCGAGAGCGCGCGGGAGGCTCCGGCGTCCAGCGTGGACCGGCGCTCGAGCTTGTGGTCGCGGCTCACGTAATGATAGAGGCCCGCAGGTAGGCCGGGGGCGCCCGCCGAGAGCAGGTATCCCTCGGTCGGGTGGAGATTGCCGCTCGAGGGGTTGCACCGGAGCGCCCAGCGCGAGCCTCGGTATTCCTTCCAGGCGGAGAGGCCGAGGGAGAGCTCGAAGAGGGCCGCGATCGATCCGAGCTCGACCGCGGCGGGCGGCACCGCGCCGGGGCGGTAGAGGTCCCTGTACGACGCGGCGACCCCGCCGGCGCGGAGCGGCAAGAGGACCTCCGGAGCGCCCTCGAAGGTGCGGAATGGATCGGGCTGCGTGCTCCAGTCCAGGTGGCCCAGGGAGCGGGCATAACGCCTCAGGTGATGCTTTGTGCGCGTGTGATACGAGAGCGCGCGCTCGACGGGGCTTCTGGACATGGGGCCGCTCAGCGGACACAGGGTAGCAGCGGCCCGGGGCGCCGCTACCGGACCGAGCGAGCTCTTCCGCTGGGTCCCCTGTCTTTCAAGATGAGCTCGGCGGGGGGCGCCATCAGGTTCCAGCCTCGCGCTGCACGGGTATTCCAGGCTGAATGTGTCGTTCTCGATGGATCGGTAAGGCCCATGCCTGCTCGATATAAGCGAGGCACTCCATGATGGAGCCCTGTTTGCCGGCCTCCCGCGACCCGCGCGGGATTGCGCGCTCGACCGGACAGACGGTGTACTGCTTCTCGTGATCGACGACGACGCGATAGGTGGCTGCGTCCTGTCGCTCTTCCTGGCTCATCTTCACCTCCGAGGGTCGGCCCGATTGCGCCGCGGGGTCGCACCATAACCTCGGCGCTCGCGCAGGCGAGCCCGAATCTCGGAGCGCACATCGCAGGATCAGGCCGTCTCCGGCCCAATACGGCGTCATG
>JAICEP010000182.1 GCA_025924095.1 Sorangium sp. | reverse complement strand
CCGAAGCCGCCGAAGAACTCCGAGAAGATGTCCTGGAAGTGGGAGAAGATGTCGCTGTCGGCCCCGCCGCCCATCCCCTCGAGGCCGGCGTGCCCGAACTGGTCGTACCGCCCGCGCTTCTCCTCGTCGGAGAGGACCTGGTACGCCTCGGTGGCCTCTTTGAACCGAGACTCCGCCGATGCATCGCCGGGATTTCGGTCCGGGTGATACTTCAACGCAGCCTGACGATAGGCCTTGCGAATGTCGTCAGGCGTCGCGTCTCGCGCGAGGCCAAGAACTTCGTAGAAGTCGCGCTTTTCACTCATGAATCGTGGACCGCCGCGTCGATCCTGCCCGACAGGGGGCATAGGCGCCGGCAGACCATAAGTCCTCGCCTGCGCCTGTCAACGCGTAATACAGCGTGAACACCCACGATGGGCTGTGCGTCGCGAGGTCTTCCGTGCAGACCGCGGCGCTGCTACTGGCCGCGGCGCTGGAACGCGGGCGTGTCCCAGTCGGAGTCGAGCGGCGGGACGAAGCTCGCGCGGTCGCGCGGGCCGCCGCCGCCGCCCGCCGACTGCACCTGCGGCGCGGGCCGGCGGGTGGTCGGGTACGCGACCTCTTCATGACGGTGCGGCTGGCGCTGCGTCATGGGAGGAGCGCTCGGGGCGGAGCGGGCCGACATCGGCCCGGCCGCCGCGGCGAGCGACGCGCCGATGGAGTGCGCGGTGGCGCGGGGCTGCGCGGCGCTCGCGTACTGCTGGGGGACCTCGGCGACGAGGTGATCGAAGCCGGTCGCGATGACCGTGACCTTGATCATCTCGCCCATGTTCTCGTCGATCGTCGCGCCGAAGATGATGTTCGCGTCCTCGTGCGCCTGCTCCTGCACGAGCGTCGCGGCCTCCTCGATCTCGCGCATCCGCATGTCGGGGCCGCCGACGATGTTGATGAGCACGCCCGTCGCGCCCTCGACCGAGATGTCGTCGAGCAGCGGCGAGCTGACGGCCATCTCGGCGGCGAGCCGAGCGCGGCCCTGACCCTTCGCGCAGCCGGTGCCCATGAGCGCGCGGCCCATGTTGGACATGACCGTCTTCACGTCCGCGAAGTCGACGTTCACGATCCCGTTCTGCGTGATGAGATCGCTGATGCCCTTGATCGCCTGGTAGAGGACCTCATCCGCCTTGCGGAACGCCTCGACGAACGAGAGGTCCTCGTCGCCCAGCGAGAGGAGCTTCTGGTTCGGGATCGTGATCAGCGTGTCGACGTGCTCCGTGAGCATCGCGAGGCCGAGCTCGGCGCGGCGCGAGCGCTGCTTGCCCTCGAAGAAGAACGGCTTCGTCACGACGCCGACGGTGAGGCAGCCCTCCTCGCGCGCGAGCTGCGCGATGACCGGCGCGGCGCCCGTGCCGGTACCGCCGCCCATCCCCGCGGTGACGAACACCATGTCCGCGCCCTGGATGCACTCCTTGACGCGGGTCACGTCCTCGAGCGCCGCCTTGCGCCCCTTCTCGGGATCGGCGCCCGCGCCGAGCCCCCGCGTGACGCTCGCCCCGATGTGGAGCTTGGTCGGAGCCAGGCTCGCGCCGAGCGCCTGAGCGTCCGTGTTGACGACGATGAACTCCACGCCCTCGAGGCCGAAGTTGATCATCGTGTTGACTGCATTGCCGCCAGAACCGCCACAACCGATGACCTTGATCCGGGCGTCGTACCCGGTGTGTTCGTCGGCAAACTCGATGGAGAAACTCATGAACTCCTCCCGGGGATGTACAGCTAGCCGCTCGGCCCGGCGCCGACCCACGCGGTGGTCGAGCGGCACGGAACCCTAATGCGCGAGGACGTCCTCGCTCCGGACGGCGTTCCGAGGGGCGCCTCTTCCCCTTCGAACACCGTTTTCTCAAACCCTCTTGACTTAGATTTCAAGAGGGAACGCCGGTGCGTTCTCCGACCCTCTCAAACCCAATTCTCTAACAACTTTCTCTTGCTACGTCATGCCTAGAATGCTGCTCGGAGCCAGTTCCAGAACCTTCCGCTCGACCTCTTTTCAATCGACATTTCTTCGATGACTTCACGGCGCGACTCGCGCTCTCGGAGCTTCTCGCGGCGGCTCTCCGCGCGGCCGGCGTGGCCGACCTCGAGCTTCACCGGCGCGAGCGCGCGCGCCTGCGCGAGCGCGTTGGCGCCGTACTGGACGAGGCCCACGCCGGTCGCGTACTGCGGGCCGGCCACGAGCTGCGTGATACCCCGCACGCCGACCGGCACGCCGAGGCGCACCGGCATCCCGAGGATCTCCTCGGCGAACTCCGTCATGCCTTCCATCAGGACGCCGCCGCCGGTGAGCACCGCGCCGGCCGAGAGCTGCTCCAGCATCCCGGTGTCCTCGATCCGCTTGCGGATGACGGCGAAGATCTCCTCGACGCGCGGCTCGATGATGTCCGACAGGACGCGGCGCGACGCCTTGCGCGGCAGGTGCCCGCCGACGCCGGGGACCTCGATCTCCTCCTCGTCGCCGACCATGCGGCCGAGGGCGCAGCCGGCGTTGCGCTTCAGGCGCTCGGCCTCGCCCATCGGCGTGCGAAGCCCGGCGGCGATGTCCGCGGTCACGTTGTTGCCGCCCGCCGGGATCACGCTGGCGTGCGCGATGCCGCCGTCCACGTAGAGGAGCAGGTCGGTCGTGCCGCCGCCGATGTCGATGATGGCGACGCCGATCTCCTTCTCGTCCTCGGAGAGCACCGCCTCGGCGCTGGCCAGCGGCTCCAGCACGACGTCGGCCACGGTGAGGCCGCAGCGCTCCGCGCAGCGGACGACGTTCTGCACGCACGAGGTCGCGGCGGTGATGAGGTTCACCTTGACCCCGAGCCGGACGCCGCTCATGCCGACCGGATCGCGGATGCCGTCCTGGTTGTCGACCATGAACTCGCGCGGCAAGACGTGCATGATCTGGCGATCGGCGTCGACCGGGATGGCCCGCGCGCCCTCGAGGACCCGCTCGACGTCGAGCCGGGTGACCTCGCCGCCGGAGATCGCAGCGACGCCGTCGGACTGCTGGCAGCGGATGTGGCTGCCCGCGACGCCGGCATAGACGGTGCGGATCTCGACACCCGCCATCGTCTGCGCGGCCTCGATCGCCTCGGCGATCGAACGGACCGTCCAGTCGATGTTGCTCACGACGCCCTTTCGCAGGCCGCGGCACGGGACGTTGCCCACCCCGAGGATGGTGATCCCATCCGCGTCGATCTCGCCCACGACCGCCGAGACCTTGGTCGTCCCGATGTCCAGGCCGACGACGATCTCAGTAGTCTCCATCCGGCTCTTCATTGCGTGCACCACCTCATGCGGGGACGAGCCCCATGCGCGTGTCAGGCGGGCACGACGCTGCCATGAGCCAGCAGAACCGGCCAAATTTTGCTCGGCGATCGCCGACGCGGAGAGCGGGCGCGACGGCGGTCATTTCATCCTCACCACGACGCGCTCGGGGTGCGCGTCGTTGTCCAGGAAGATCACCGACGCGCTCGCCTTCCGCTGGGCGAGCTCGGTGAGCACCCGCGCCGCCTGGCCGACCTTGTCGCGGTAAGGCGGCTGGCCGAGGTGGAGCGCGATCCCCTCCTTGCCGATGGTGATGACGACCGACCCGTCCCGCTCGACGTGGAGCTCCTGGATCGGATAGCGGCGAGCGAGGCCGGCGCGCTCCATGTCCTCGACCACGTCGAGCAGGCGCCGCACCGCGATGACGACGCCGGCGCGATCCCGCGCCACCTGCTCGCCGGTGATCCCCGTGACGATCGGGAGATCGACCGGATCGTCCTCGGCGAGCTCCTTGAAGAGCTCGCCGTCGCGCGTCGCGAGGTAGAGATCGCCGCCGATCGCGACCAGGGCCTGCGCCTCCCGCTCGACGACGCTGACGTGGATCGTCGAGGGGAGCTTGCGGATGACCGTCGCCCTCTCGATCCAGGGATCGGTGGAGATCGAGGCGCTGGCGAGCTCGAGGTCGAGCGTGAAGATGTTCTTGCCGACCTCGATGCCGCCGGAGCTCGCCACCTGCTCGGCGGTGCGGCGCTGGACGCCGTCGACGAGCACCGTGCGCACGGCGAAGCGCGGGCTCGACACGATGTAGCGCCGCGCGCCCCACGCGACCGCGGTCGAGGCGATGAGCACGACGGCGGCGCCCGCGAGGAGCTGGAGCGCGCGGAAGTGGCGCGACATCGGCCGCGCAGGGCGCGCCTCTTTGGGCGAGCCGCCCTTCACCGGCGGGCGCGGCGGGCGCACGGAGACGCTGGTCGCGGGCGGGGCCGGCGACTCGTGCGATGACGGGGTCGCCGCGCGCACGCGCGCGTTCTTCGGCGCTCGCACCGGGGCCACAGGCTCCGGCTTCGAGCCGCGCGTGGCCGCCGCCCGACCAGGCGGCGCCGCGGGCACCGGCGTCGACGCGCGACGACGGTTCGGCGGCGGGGCGCTCGGGCGCTCGGTCATGAGCTGCCCTCCTGCGGCGGGATCTTCGCCTCGAGCCGCGCCTTCAGCTCCCGCACGCAGGCGTTCACGTCGCCCGCGCCGAGCGCGATGACCACGTCGCCCGGCCGGACGATCCGCTCGAGGGCCTCCGGGAGGTCGGCCTTGTCCGCGACGAAGCGCGCGTCGTGGTGGCCGTGCTCCCGGATCGACTGGACGAGGCGCTCGGCGGTGACGCCGGGGATCGGCGCCTCGCCGGCGGGGTAGATGTCCGTCACGAGCAGCACGTCGGCCTGGTTGAAGGCGCGCGTGAACTCGTCGTAGAGATCGCGCGTGCGGGTGTGCCGGTGCGGCTGGAAGGCCACGACGATGCGGTGGTCCTCGCCGGGGAACGCGCGCCGGGCCGCGTCGACGGTGGCGCGGATCTCGGCCGGGTGGTGGCCGTAGTCGTCGACCAGCGTGACGCCGCCGATGGAGCCGACGACGGAGAAGCGGCGCGCGACGCCGCCGAACGTGGCGAGCGACTGCTTGGTGACGTCGAGCGGCACCTCGAGCTCGTCCGCGACCGCGATCGTGGCGAGGCAGTTCAGGACGTTGTGCGCGCCCGGCATCTTCACCGTGAAGCCGCCGAGCGGCTCCCCCCGGCGGTACGCGTTGAAGCTCGTCTCGAGGCCGCGGAACTGGATGCCGCGCGCGGAGTAGTCCGACTGCGGCGAGACGCCGTACGTCACGTGGCGGCGCGGGATGCGCGGGAGCAGATCCTGGACGTGCGGGTGGTCGAGGCAGAGCACGGCGAGCCCGTAGAACGGCACGCGCGCGGCGAACTCGACGAAGGCGTCCTTGATGCGCTCGTGCGTGCCGTAGTGATCGAGGTGCTCGGCGTCGATGTTGGTGACGACCGCGATCGTCGGGGTGAGCCGCAGGAACGAGCCGTCGCTCTCGTCGGCCTCGGCGACGAGCAGGTCGCCGGCGCCGAGCCGCGCGTTCGAGCCGAGCGCCGCCATCTTGCCGCCGACGACGACGGTGGGATCGAGGCCGGCGGCGCGCAGGACGGTGGCGACGAGGGAGGTCGTGGTGGTCTTGCCGTGCGAGCCCGCGATCGCGACGCCGTACTTCACGCGCATCAGCTCGGCGAGCATCTCCGCCCGCCCGATCGCCGGGATCCCGAGCGCGCGCGCCTCGGTGAGCTCGGGGTTGTCGGGCCGGACGGCGCTCGAGTAGACGACGACGTCGACGCCGCAGACGTTCTCGGCGCGGTGGCCGATGTCGATCCGGACGCCGAGCGACGTGAGCCGCCGCGTCGTCGAGCTCTCCTTGAGGTCCGAGCCGGAGACCTCGAACTCGAGCGAGCGCAGGATCTCGGCGAGGCCGCTCATCCCGACGCCCCCGATGCCGACGAAGTGAACGTGGCGAACGCGACCGCGGAACATCAGCCTGCCTCCTCCCGACCGAGGGCAGCACCGAGCGGCGCGGCCTCGTTCATCGCGGCGCGGCGCGGCGCCTCCCCTGGGCGCTCCGCGCGACCGCCGAGGACGGGGAGGCGCAGCGCGCGGTGGCGCGGAGCTCGCGCGAGCTCGAGCAGATCGGCGGCGACGCGCGCCGCGGCGTCCGGCGTGGCGAAGGCTGCCGCGGCGTCCGCCATGCGGGCGCGGAGCGCCGGGGCCGCCGCGAGGCGGGCGATCTCGCCGGCGAGGCGCGCCTCGGTGGCGTCAGCCTGGGCGATGGCCACCGCGGCGGAGGCCCGCTCGAGGGACTGCGCGTTCTTCAGCTGGTGATCGTCGGCCGCGAACGGGTAGGGGATCAGGATCGAGGGGCGCCCGACGGCGCAGAGCTCGGCGAGCGTCGACGCGCCCGCGCGGGCGATCACGACGTCGGCCGCGGCGAGCGCCTCCGCCACGTCGTCGATGAACGGGACGACGCGCGCGCGCCCGGAGAGGCCGAGCTCGGCGTAGAGCGACCGGACGGCGGCCTCTCGGTCCCTGCCCGTCTGGTGCACCACGTCGAGGTCGACGCCGCGCTCGCGGCCCTGCGCGATCGCGCGCGGGACAATGTCGTTCAGTGCGAGCGCGCCCTGACTGCCGCCGAGCACGAGCAGGCGGAGCTTGCCCTCGCGCGGCGCGTACGGCGCGCGGGCGAAGGCGCGACGGAGCGGGACGCCGAAGAGACGCACCGTGCTCGGACGCAGCGCGCGCGCCGTCTCGGGGAAGGCGACGTACGCGCGATCGACGATGGGCGAGAGGAGCCGGTTCGAGAGCCCGAGGACGCTGTTCGGCTCCAGGATCGCGACCGGCACGCCGAGCGAGCGCGCCGCGAGGGAGACCGGGCCGCCCGCGTACCCACCGAGCGAGAGCACCACGCGGGCGTCGAGCCGCTCGACGAGCCGCCTCGCCTCCGGGAGCACGCGGCCCGCGCGGACCGCGCCGCGCACGAAGCCGGAGAGGCCGCCCCCGCGGAGCGGCAGGACGTGGAGCAGCTCGAGGGTGTCGCCGCGCTCGCGCATGACGCGCGCCTCGATGCCGCGCGCGGTGCCGACGTAGACGACGCGCGCTTCCTCGTCGCGCGCCGCGGCGCGGACGGCGTCGCCCACGGCGACCATCGGGAAGACGTGGCCGCCGGTGCCGCCTCCGGCGATCAGGACGGTCACCATGCGCCGCCCTCCTCGGCCGACGCGACGACCACGGCCGAGGCGCTCGGCGCGTTCGGGACGGGTGAAGCGCCCGCCGCGCCGCGCAGCTGGGAGGCCACCGGGGTCCGCGATCGGCTGATGCTGAGCAGGATGCCCGCGGCCGCGGCGTTCACGAGCAGCGACGAGCCGCCGTAGCTGAGGAACGGCAGCGTGAGCCCCTTCGTGGGGAGGATCGCCATCGCCACCGCGAGGTTCGTCATCGCCTGCACGCCGAAGAGCGTCGCGATGCCGAACGCCATGAAGCTGCCGTAGTCGTCGTCGGCCTCGAGGGCGATCTTCACGCCCCGCGAGACGATGACGAGGTACGCCGCGCAGAGGCCGACGATGCCGACGAAGCCGAGCTCCTCGCCGACGATCGCCGACACGAAATCGGTGTGCGCCTCCGGCAGGTAGAGCACCTGCAGCCCCCGCCCGAGGCCGAGGCCGAAGAGCCCCCCGGAGCCGAAGCTCATGACCGACTGGAACGGCTGGTACGCCAGGTCGGCGCGGTTGTTGTCCATGTCGATCCACGCGAGGTAGCGCGCGTAGCGGTAGCCGCTGAAGCGCACGAGCGCGGCGCCGGCGAGCGCCAGCAGCATGGAGAACGCGGCGATGTACGGGACGCGCGCGCCCGCCACGAACAGCAGCGTGAAGGTCAGGAAGAGCAGCACGACCGCGCTGCCGAAGTCGGGCTGCTTGAGGCAGAGGAGCATCAGGATCCCGACCACGAGGAGGTGCGGGAGGAAGCCGACGGAGAACGACCTGATGCGGTCGGCCTTCTTGGAGAGCGAGTAGGCGAGCCAGAGGACGATCCCGAGCTTCGCCACCTCGGCCGGCTGCACGTGGACCGGGCCGAGCGCGATCCAACGGTAGGCGTTGCCCGCCTTGTGGCCGAGCCCCGCCACGCAGGCGACGAGCATCCCGGTCACGACGATGAGCACCGGGTACGTGAGGACCTTGAGCCGGCGATGATCGATGCGGCTCGTGATCCACATCGTGGCGATCGAGAGGACCGCGTAGATGGCCTGGCGCTTGAGGAAGAACTGCGCGTCCTTGTAGCGCACCGTCGCCTCGACCGCGCTCGCGCTGTAGACCATCACCACGCCGAAGCCGATGAGCGCCGTGACGACCGCCGCGAGGAGGGCGTCGACGGGCCCCGAGGGGCTCGATCGCCCCTTCCAGAACGCCTCGGCGACCGCCGCGACCGCCCCCTGCGCCGACTTGTCCTGCTCCGAGGGACCGATGTGCCGGTTCTTGGGCGCGTCGCCGCGCGCGCCGAGCCTGTCGCTCCACGACATCACGACGCCACCTCCCCGGCAGCCCCGCCGGCAGCTCGCTGGAGCGAGCCGACCGCGCGGACGAAGGCGTCGCCGCGATCCTTGTAGTCGCGGAACATGTCGAAGCTGGAGCACGCGGGGCTGAGCAGCACCGCGTCGCCCGGCCGGGCGAGCGCCCGCGCGGCGAGGACCGCCGCATCCATCGAGCCGGCCCGCGCGATCGGCAGGACGCCGTCGGCCGCGGCGGCGATGCGGTCCGCCGCCTCGCCGAGGACGACGAGGGCGCGCCCCCGCTCGCGCAGCGCGGCCACGAGCGGCGCGTAGTCGCCGAGCTTGTCGCGACCGCCCGCGATCAGCACGGCCTTCGCCTCGCGCAGGCCGGTGAGCGCCGCGACCGAGGCGCCGACGTTGGTCCCCTTGGAGTCGTCGTAGTAGCGGACGCCCTCGACGTCCGCGACGAGCGCGGTCCGGTGCGGGAGCCCCTCGAAGCGCGCGAGCGCGTCGGCGATCGCCGACGCGGGGGCGCCGAGCGCGGCGGCCAGCGCGACGGAGGCGCAGGCGTTCCCGAGGTTGTGCGCGCCCGTGAGCCGGACGCGATCCAGCGGGTAGCTCGCGCCGGTGACGCGGTCGACGATCGCGCCGCCCGAGGCGCTGACGTCGGCGCGGGCGTCGCGCGCGCTGAACGTCACGACGCGGGCGCGCCCGCGCGCCGCCTGGCCGGCGGTGAGCTCGTCGCCGAAGGGCACGACCGCGACATCCTCCCGCGTCATGCGCTCGAACGGGTTGCCCTTCGCGTCGGCGTACGCCGCGAAGCTCGGGTAGCGATCGAGGTGATCGTCCGTGATGTTCAGCAGGGCATGGGCGCGAGCGCGCAGCGTCGGGACGCGCTCCGCCTGGTAGCTCGAGATCTCGAGGACGAGCACATCCCACGCCTCCCCGACGACCTCGGCGAGGGGGATCCCGAAGTTGCCGCCGACGAAGGTGCGGAGGCCGGCCCGCTCGAGCATCGCGCCCGTGAGCGCCGTCGTGGTGCTCTTGCCGTTGGTCCCGCCGACCAGCACGATCGGCGCCGACACGAAGCGCGACGCGAGCTCGAGCTCGCCGATGACCTCGCGCCCGGAGCGCGCGACCGCGTCGAGCGCGGGGAACGACGGCACCCCCGGCGAGACGACCACGAGGTCGGCGCCGTCGAACAGCGCCGGGTCGTGCCCGCCCGGCGCGAGGACAGCGCCCTCCGCCTCGAGGGACGCCGCCGCGGCGGAGAGCCGCTCGCGCGGCGCGCCGTCGTTCGCGATCACGCGCGCGCCGCGCTCCAGCAGGAGGCGCGCAGCCGCGACGCCGCTCCGGCCGAGCCCGACGATGATCACTGTTCGCCCGCGGACGTCCATCATGCCCTCAGCGCAGCTTCATCGACGCCAGGGAGACCAGCGCCAGGAGGATGGAGATGATCCAGAAGCGGACGATGATCTTGGGCTCCGCCCACCCCTTCTTCTCGTAGTGGTGGTGGATCGGCGCCATCAAGAAGACGCGCTTGCCGGTGAGCTTGAACGAGAGGACCTGCGTGATGACGCTGACCGTCTCGATGAAGAAGATCCCGCCGAGGATGATCGACAGGAGCTCGTTCTTGGTGAAGACGGCGAGCATCCCGAGCCCGCCCCCGAGGGCGAGCGACCCGACGTCCCCCATGAAGACCTGCGCGGGGTACGTGTTGTACCAAAGGAAGCCGATCCCCGCGCCGATGACCGAGCCGCAGTACACCGACAGCTCGCCGGCCGACGCGATCGCCGGGATGTCGAGGTAAGTCGCGAGCGAGAAGTTCGCGATGGAGGCGCCGACGATGTACGCGAGGATGAGGTACGTCCCCGCGTTGATGATCACCGGGCCGATCGCGAGGCCGTCGAGGCCGTCGGTGAGGTTCACGGCGTTCGACGTCGCGACCACGACGAAGACGGCGAACGGGACGTAGGCCCAGAGCGGCAGCTCGATCGGGAACTTCGAGAACGCGACGAACGGGATCGAGAGCCGCGTCCTGATCTCCACCCAGTCCGGCGGGAGCTTGGACGCGAGCAGGAACGTGTAGGCCACGGCCGCGCCGCCGATGAGCACCTGGCCGATGAGCTTGTAGCGGCCCGGCAGGCCGCCGCTGCTCCGCCGCTTGATCTTGAGGAAGTCGTCCAGGTAGCCGATGACGCCGTAGCCGGCGGTCACCGCCGTCGTCGCGAGGACGAACGGGTTCCTGAGGTCGGCCCACAGCACGGTGGGGAGCAGCAGCGAGAGCAGGATGAGCGCGCCGCCCATCGTCGGCGTGCCCGCCTTGATCTTGTGCGTCTCCGGCCCCTCGGCGCGGACCACCTGCCCGATCTGCTTGCGCCGGAGCTCGCGGATGAACCACGGCGCGAGCACGAACGTCAGCACCATGGCGGTCATCGTCGCCATGATCGTGCGGAACGGGATGTAGCGCAGGACGTTGAGCCAGCTCAGCCAGCCGTAGTGGAACTTGAGCGGGTAGAAGAGCTCGTAGATCATCCCGCACCTCCGTGCGGCTGCCGCTCGGCCTGGACCCGAGCGCGGCGGGCGGCGAGCGCGCGGCGCGCCTCGTCGCGGTCGTCGAACGGCAGCGTGACA
Organism: Sorangium sp.; assembly: GCA_025924095.1. Classification (GTDB taxonomy): domain Bacteria; phylum Myxococcota_A; class Polyangia; order Polyangiales; family Polyangiaceae; genus Sorangium. The sequence continues at coordinate 149 of JAICEP010000182.1, read as the reverse complement.
TCGCCGATGATCTGGTACGGCTCGTGGCCCTTGCCCGCGATGAGGACCAGATCCCCGGGCTCGGCGTCGAGCACCGCGCGCTCGATCGCCCGCGCTCGATCGAGCTCGACGACGACGCGCGCGCGCCCGGCGGAGAGGCCCGGCAGGAT
>JAICEP010000181.1 GCA_025924095.1 Sorangium sp. | reverse complement strand
GCGGCGACGCGCTCACGCGAGGGGGCCTGCGGCATTCCCTGGCTCGGCGTGCTCCGGAGCGGCTGAATGCGCCGGAGCCGCCTGTTCGGCCGCGAGCGCCGCCTCGTCTTCCTGGGCGAGGAGCGCGTCCGTCACGGCGAGCGCTGCCTCGCGCTGCGCGATGAGGGCGGCGCAGCGCGAGCGCGCCGCGGCGAGCAGGCCGAGCCCGACGGCGACCCAGACGACGGCGGCCGTGTGCCCGGCGACGACGACGGACCCCGGATCGCTCTGCGTGGCCCTGTCGAGCATCACGAAGGCGTAGAACGGCGAGGGGGCCGCGATGAGGAGGGCGCTCTCGCTGACGCTGAGCTCCGTGACCAGGCCGGCGATGGCCGCGACGATCCACGGGCCGACCGCGATCGAGAAGAGGAGCGTCAGGAGCAGCACCCGCGCCACCATGGGCGCGGCGATCCGCGCGCGAAGAAAGGCGCCGAGCCCGACGAGGAACACGTAGAAGGCGAGCGCGTAGACGGCGAAGTACTGGAGCTGCCGCACCTGGATCTCCGGCGGCCCGAGGGGCACGCCAAGGAGCAGCCGGTGGCCGGCGGCCCAGAGCGCGGCGACGGAAGGGATCCCCACCGCGAGCAGCAGGTACGCCGAGCGGGTCACGCCGGGGCCGAAGAAGCGACGCAAGCGGCTGGCGCGGCCCCGGGCCCAGGTCACCTCGACGCGGCGCGACGGCCCGATCGGATCGCCGGCGAAGAGGCACACGCAGAAGATCAGGAACGAGAACATCGCGCACATGCCCGCGAGGATCGCGGCCAGGCGCTCGGGCGGGTCCACCGCGAACGCCGGCACCGCGACGGCGGCGGCGACCACCGGCGTGCAGGCAGCGAACCACGTCTTCAGGCCGGAGGAGCGATCGTCGCTCTCGCTCGTGAGGTTCGCGACGGTCACCTGGTACAGGAACCACGCGGGGACGACGACCGCCGCGATCGGCAGGAGGATCAGGAAGAGCACGTAATCGAGGCCGAGCGGCGCGCGCTGGTACGCGACCGGCAGCCAGATGGGCGGGCCCTCGGGCACCTCCGGCCACGCCAGGTGGGCCGCGTACGAGAGCCCCGTGCCCCCCGCCGAGAACAGGCAGATCGACAGCGGGAACGCGAGCAGCAGCGTGACGAGGATCGCCCCGCGGAGGCTCGCCATCTTCGAGCTGATCGCGAGGCCGAAGGCGACGCTGAGCAGCGCGATCAGGAAGAGGAACAGGAAGGCGATCACCACCTCCATCGCGGTGATCCCGCCGAACAGGAACGGCAGCGCCCCGACCGGCGCGAGCATCACCACGTACATCGAGATCGCCGTGTAGGCGGCGAGGAACTTGCCGCGCGCGATCTCGCCGGGCGGGATGCCCGTCAGGAGCACCGCCTCCCAGGTGCGGCCCTCGCGCTCCGAGGCGATGCTGTTCGCGGCGACCGCCGGACCGACCAGCGCCACAACGAAGTACGCGAGCGAGAAGAAGACCTGGAACAGGATCACGCCCGTCTTCGCGGGCGCGATGTCCCTCGCCACGATGCCGCCGATCGACGCCACGAGCAGCGTCATCAGCACGGCGAGCACCAGGAGGATGATCGGCGTGCGGGCGAGGCGCGCGGCCTGCTTGAGCTCGCGGATCCAGATCGGGTTCGGCTCGCCGAGGAGGCGACCCACGCGGCGCCGCGCCCGATCGACGAGCCGCTGAGACGCCGGGCCGTCGGGCGGCGATGAGCCAGTCTGCACGCTCACTGCACCTCTCCTTGCGTGACCTCCAGGAAGATCCGCTCGAGCTCGTTGCGCTCCGGCTCGACCCCGATCACGCCGATCCCGCGCTGCACGAGGTGCTGCACGATCTCGGCGATCTTCACGTCGTTGCCCATGTAGCCGACGTGCACGGCGCCCGCGACGATCTCGATGTCGGTGATCCCCGGGCCGCCCCGGAGCAGGAAGGCCGCGCCCTCGGGATCGCCGAGGACCCGCACCTTGACCTTGCGCCGGGAGAGCTGCGACATCCCGGGATAGCCCGCCGCGGGGCCCGCGGGATCGGCGGCGGGACGCGCGTGCGGGCCGTATCCGGGCGGCGGACCGGCGGCCTGCAGGGGATCGACGGCGGCCGGATCCCCCGGCGCCCCGGGAGGCGTGGGCGCCCCGGGCCCAACCGGCGGCGCGTGATGCGCCTGCGCCGGGTACGCGCCCGGCGCGGCGGCGTACCGCGGCGGCGCGTGCCCGTGCGCCTGCGCGCCGCGCAGCGCCTCGAGGCGCGCCGCGATCTCCCCGATCGGCCCGGCGACGACGAGGCGGCCCTTCTCGAGGATGCCGATCGAGGTGCACACGTCGGAGAGCTCCGTGAGGATGTGCGAGGAGAGGAAGGTCGTCTTCCCCAGGCTCCGGAGCTCGAGCAAGAGGTCGCGGATCTCGATGCGCGCGCGCGGATCGAGATCGCTCGCCGGCTCGTCCAGGATGAGGACCTTGGGATCGTGCAGCAGGATCCTCCCGAGCTGGAGGCGCTGCTTCATGCCCTTCGACATCGTGGCGACGATCCGGTCCTGGATCTTGCCGAGATCGGTCAGCTCCAGGACCGCGTCGACGACGTCGAGCGACGGCACGCGGAACGCATCCGCGAAGAACTCGAGGTACTCGCGCACCGTGATCCGGTCGTAGACGCCGGCGTGATCCGGCATGTAACCGATGCTGCGGCGGACCGCCGCCGGATCGATCGTGACGTCGACCCCGTCGATCTCGACCCGCCCCGCCATCGGCTCGAGCAAGGTCGCCATGACCCGGATCGTCGTCGTCTTGCCCGCGCCGTTCGGCCCGATGAAGCCGAAGATCTCGCCGGGGCCGACGTCGAAGGTGACGTCCCGGAGCACGTCGAGCGAGCCGAAGCGGTGCGAGAGGTGGCGGACGCGGATCGTCGGCGCAGGCCGCTCGATCTGCGCCGCGGGGGGCGGGGCGCCGCCGGACGCGGCGCTCACGGCCGGCCTCCGAGGCCGACGATCCGCACGAGCACGCGGTCGCTCTCGAGCCGCAGCCCCGAGTCGCTCGCGCGGCCCTCGCCGCCGTCGAGCTGGCCGAGCAGGACGGGCACGCCGGCGGGGAACCAGTCGACCGCGGTGCCGGCCGCCTCCTCGACGGCGAGCCACGCGGCGCCGAGCCCCGGCGCGTCGGGCTCGAGCAAGGGGACCAGCAGGCTCCCGCCGAGATCGTGGATGTCGATGCCGCCGACCCGCCGCCCGAAGCCCGCGTGCGCGAGCCAGCGCTGCCCCTCGGCCCGCGCCGCGAGATCGACCCCCGCGCGCGACGAGACCTTCTCCCCGTCCCGGATGCGGGCGAAGTAGCGGGCCGCGCCCTCCGGCAGCCACAAGACGCCGCCCCGGAGATCGCGGCCGCTCCGGTTGCTCACGACGACCTCGCCGCTCGGCTCGGCGACGATCGCGATGCCGTCGCCGAGCGGCGCGGCGCCGTCCTCGCGCACGATCACCGTCTGCCAGGGGAGCGCCGCGACCTTCGTCAGCCGGGCCCCGTCGCGGTCGACGACGAGCCGGTCGCGCCGCCCCGAGAGCTCGGCGACCACCGCCGTGCTGATGACGCTGCTCGCGTCGGTCGTGCGGACGGTGAGCTCCTCCGCGCTCGAGACGAAGAAGCCGCGGAACCGGCGCACCGCCCCCTTCGTCATGCCGGCCCCCGCCTCGATCAGCGTGAGGTGCCGCGCCCTGCCTCGCACCCCCTTCGCGAGCAGGCCCACGCCGACGATCGCCGCGAACGCGACCGCCGCGTACACGGGCAGGTGCCGGAGCGCGCGGAGCGGCCTCCCCTGCCGCGCGGCGCGCGCGAAGTTGATCGGGCCGGCGAGCACCGCGTAGATGCAGAGCAGCAGCGCGGAGACCCCGATGGCCCAGCGCGCGCCCTCGTTCGGATCGAGCTCCCGCCGCACCGGATCCAGGTCGAGGCCCATCGCCTCCTCGCCCGGGCGGAAGGCGACCGTGGAGCGGCGATCGTGGGCGCGGCGCGCGAGATCGGCCACCCGGATCTTCACCCACGGGTCGCCGGCCGCGGGCAGGCGCGTGGGGTCGAACGCGAGCAGGTGCACCTCGCCGAGGCCGTAGAACGCCGAGCTGCCATACGGGCTCACCCGCAGGTTTCCGCCCGACCAGCCGGAGAGCGCCTCGGCCACCTCGGGGCTCGCGCTCGGCGCGGGCAGCAGCACGTTGCCCTGCTTGCCGAGGCCGCTCGGCACGCCCGGCGGCACGATCTCCTCGAGGGTGGGCGGCGCGATGCCGGCCCTCGAGACCTCGCCGCCGACGAGCGCCGCGAGCGTCGGGTGCCGCAGATCCTCGGGGCGCGCGACCGACAGCGCCAGCGTGCCGCCGGAGAGCACGTAGCCGGCGAGCGCGTCGAGCTCGGCGCCGTTCAACCTCGAGAGCGTGTCGGTCCGCAGGAGCACCGCGTCCGCCGCGCTGTACAGCGCCGCCCGGTCGGGCAGCAGCGGATCGCCCGTCGCGCCGTCGTAGCGCGGCTGCCCGACCCACAGGACGGCGTCCGGCGACAACCCGGGCCCGCGGCCGGTCGGCATGTACAGCGGCGCGACCGGCGCCTCGTGGAGGCCCGCCCGGAGGAGCGACGTCTCGCTGACGTCGAAGAGCACCACCGCGCGCTGCGAGGTCGACGAGAGCGCGTGCGACGACACCGCCGCGCCGCCCTCGTCGAGCGCGCGCACCTGCACGTCGCCGAAGGGCGACACCTGCACCGGCACGCGCACGTTGACCGACGCGCCCGCCCCGACGGTGTACGGCGCCGACGCGACGAAGACGCGCTGCTCGGAGGTGCGCCTCGACTCGACCTCGACCTCGCCTCTCGCCGTCCTGCCGCCGTTGTTCTGGATGCGCACGATGATCTGGTTCCACCCCCAGGGGATCGCGCCGCTCGTCCCGAACACCGGCGCCGCGTCGACGGCGAGCTCCGGCGCGCGGGGCGCCGGCGCCTGCCCGGACGCGGACCCCGCGGCGAGGAGCGCCGCGACCCACGCCGCGCCGGCCGCGCCCTTCGCGCCCCTCGGCGGCGATGCGATCCGGAGCGCCCGCGCCTCGTCGCCGCGCCTCATCGGCGGATCGCCTGCGCCACGGGCTCGGGGCGCGGCTCGACCGCGGACAGGAGCGCGGCGACCACCTGATCCGTCGTGATCCCCTCCGCCTCGCCCTCGAAGGACCGGATCATGCGGTGGCGGAGCGCCGGCCTCGCGACCCGCTGCACGTCGGCGAAGGCGACGTGCGCCCTGCCCTGGAGCAACGCCACGGCCTTCGCGGCCAGCACCAGCGACTGCGCCCCGCGCACGCCGGCGCCGAACCGGAGCGCCCTCCGCACGATCTCGGGCGCCCCCTCGACGGCCGGATCGCTCGCCCGCGTCAGCCGCGACGCGTACCGCATCACGGGCTCGGCGACCGCGACGTCGCGGCAGAGCGAGCGGAGCGACAGCACGTCGTCGCGGGTGAGCACCCGCGGCGGCGGGCCGCGATCGTGGCCCGTGGTCCGGGCGAGGATCTCGGTCAGCTCGTCCTCGGTCGGGCTCGGCACGAGCACCTTGAGCAGGAACCGATCGAGCTGCGCCTCCGGCAGCGGGTACGTCCCCTCCATCTCGATCGGGTTCTCGGTGGCCAGCACGAAGAACGGCTCTTCCATCGCGTACCGCGTGCCCGCGATGGTGCACGCGTGCTCCTGCATGGCCTCGAGCAGCGCGCTCTGCGTCTTCGGCGTCGCCCGGTTGATCTCGTCGGCCAGGATCACCTGCCCGAAGATCGGCCCCTTGTGCAGCGAGAAGTGGCGCGAGCCGTCCGCGGCCGCGGCGAGCACGTTCGTTCCGGTCACGTCGCTCGGCATGAGATCCGGGGTGAACTGGATGCGGGAGAACCTGAGATCGAGGCAGCCGGCGATGGTCCTGACGAGGAGCGTCTTGCCCAGCCCGGGCGCCCCTTCCAGCAGGACGTGCCCTCCCGCGATGATCCCCCAGAGCGTCTGCTCGATGACGTCGCCCTGGCCGACGACGGCCTGCCCGATCGCCTCGCGCAGCCGCGCGCTCGTCCGCTGCGCGAGCTCGAGCCTCGCCTCGAAGGAGGCCGGGGCCGCGCCCTGCTCTCCGTCACTCCCTGCGCCTGATTCCGCCGCCATCTGGTCGTCCTCGGGCGACGACCATAGCCGGCCCCGCGCCGGGCGTCGATCGGGGCCGAGGCGCGCGACGAGGCGGCGGACGCCGCCATGCTATGTTTCATGAATGAGCATGCTTATCCGGATCGGTCGCCGTGCCGTTGCCTCGCTCTTCCTCACCGCGCGCACCGGCGCGGCCCTCACCGCGGCTCTGGCGCTCGGCGCGAGCGCCTGTGCCACGGTGGCGGGCGAGCATGAGGTCGAGGCCAAATTCCTCGTCAAGCCGACCTCCCAGTCGACCTTCTCCGGATGGAGCGAGGTCTCCATCGCGCAGGACCCGAATTCCGTCGACGGCGCCGAGCTCAGGTTCATCCGGCTCGAAGCGCGCGACAACAACGTGCCCGACCTGACGTTCATCAAGAGCATCACGGCCGAGGCCGTCGTCGACGGCGTCGCGACCGTGGTCGCCAAGAAGGCGCCGATGCCTGCCGGCGAGCGCATCGTCCCGCTGGATCGCGCCTATCACGGCGACATCCGGGAATTCTTCTATGAGGACGCCGCGAATGACGGTTACACCGTGCACGTCGACTGGCACGGCGAGGTCGATCTGACGAAGACGATCCCGGCCGAGGGCGTGTGGATGCGGGTCATCATCGCCATCCGCGTCGAGTGATCGCGCCGCTGTGCGGCTGCCTTCCCCAGGCCCTCAGCGGGACACGGTCATGCGCGCGCAGCCGACGAGCTCCTTGAAGAGCGGCGAGGTGACGTACCGCTCCCCGCCGTCGGGCAGGATCACCACGATCTTCTTGCCCTGCATCTCGTCGCGCGCCGCGATCGACAGCGCCGCTGCCATCGCCGCGCCGCCGGAGATGCCGACGAGGATCCCCTCGGTCTTGGCGAGCCGGCGCGCGGCCTCGAACGACTCGTCCTCGGACACGGGCACCACCTCGTCGATGAGCTCGCGCCGGAGGATCTTCGGGACGAAGCCCGCGCCGATGCCCTGGATGAGGTGCGCCCCCGGGCGGCCGCCGCTCAGCACGGCGGCGTTCTTCGGCTCGACCGCGATCATCTTCACGCCCGGCTTCTTCTGCTTGAGCACCTCGCCCACGCCGGTGATCGTCCCGCCGGTGCCCACGCCGGCGACCACGACGTCGACCCCCCCGTCCGTGTCGTCCCAGATCTCGCGCGCGGTCGTCACCCGGTGCGCGGCGGGGTTCGCCGGGTTCTCGAACTGCTGGAGCATCACCGCGCCCGGCGTCTCCTCCACGATCTGGCGCGCCCGCGCGACGGCCTGCACCATCAGCGACCCGGGCGTCAGCAGCACCTCGACCCCGAACGCCCGGAGCAGCGCGATCCGCTCCGGGCTCATCGACTCGGGCATCGTGAGGATCAGCCGGTAGCCCTTGGCCGCGGCGATCATCGCCAGCGCGAGCCCCGTGTTGCCGCTCGTCGGCTCGACGAGGACGCTCCCCCGGGTCAGCCGGCCCTGCCGCTCGGCGTCCTCGATCATCGCGAGGCCGATGCGATCCTTGACGCTGCCGCCGGGGTTCCGGCTCTCGATCTTGCCGATCAGCTCGGCGCGCAGCCCCTTGCCCGCAGAGCTCAGGCGAACGAGGGGGGTGCGCCCGATCGTCGCCGCGATGTTGTCGAAGATTGAACTCACGTGCCCGCCTCCGTGATCGCCCCCGGGCCCGGCGGGACCGCCGGCCGGGTGGCTAGATGGAGTAGTCTTGCACGAAGATCTTCGCATCACGGAGATTTACAAGCACCCTGTCTCCCTCGGACAGGGCGAGCTCGGCGACGCGGTCCTTGGTCAGCTCGACGGAGAGCGGCTGGCCATCGGAGAGGCGGAGCTCCGCCTTGACCATCCATCCGACCCGTGACAGCCGCTCGACGCGCGCCATGCTGGCGTCGTCGGCGCCGCCCGCGCGCGACGAGTCGGGCCGGGCGTGGAGCTCGATGTCGTGCGGCCGCACGAAGGCGTGCACGCTCGCGCCGTTGCCCGTCCCGGGGGGGGCGTGCACCGCGAGGGTCCCGAGCGCGGCCTGGCCGTCGCGGACCTCGCCCTTGAGCACGTTGATCGACCCGACGAAGCTCGCCACGAACTCGGTCGCCGGCCGGTCGTAGATCTCCTCGGGCGTGCCGATCTGCTCGACCCGCCCCTTGTGCAGCACGATGACCCGGTCGGCGAGGTCCATCGCCTCTTCCTGGTCGTGGGTCACGAAGACGCTCGTGATCCCTCGCTCCTTGTGGAGCCTGCGGATCCACTCGCGCAGCTCGAGGCGCACCTTGGCGTCGAGCGCCCCGAACGGCTCGTCGAGCAGGAGCAGCGACGAGCCTGGCGCGAGCGCGCGCGCCAGCGCGACCCGCTGCCGCTGGCCGCCGGACAGCTCGTGCGGGAACCGGCCGCCGAGCCCCTCGAGCTGCACGAGGCCGAGGAGCTCGTCGACGGTGGCCACGATCTCCTTGCGGGGCCGCTTCCGGATCGTGAGGCCGAAGGCGATGTTGTCGCGCACGTTCATGTGCCTGAACAGCGCGTAGCTCTGGAACACGAAGCCGATGTTCCGATCCTGCACCCGGGTGTGCGTCGCGTTCTTGCCGTTCAGGATCACCTCGCCCGAGTCGGGGCTCTCCAGCCCGGCGATGATGCGCAGGACGGTGCTCTTGCCCCCTCCGCTCGGCCCCAGCAGCGCGACAAGGGCGCCGCCCTCGATCTCGAACGAGACGTCGTCGACCACCTTGTTCGGACCGAACCGCTTCGTGAGCTGCTCGACAACAATTCCCATAAGCGACAGCTAGCCTTCTGCCCCGTCTCGCGCGCGCCTCGAACAGAAAAAAACAAGGGCGCCCGAGCGCGGTCCAGCGTCGCCCGCCGGACGGGGAGGCGCAACCAGATTCAGAAATATACATCGGAAAGGTGGGTGTATTTGCAAAAAGCGCGTCGCTTCCGCTCCGGCCTTCGCTGCTGGAGCTCGCTCGGCGGCGGGCGCGCGTGTCGCGCAGCGGGGCGGCAGCCGGTCCAAGGGACGGGCTGAAGTGCTAGCATCGTCGCGCCGCGACGCGGCAGGACCGGGACGGGAGGCCGCAGGGCGGCAGGACGATGGCGGCGGGCCGCGCGGCGCGGCGGGACCAGGACGGGAGGCGGATGCGTTGTCTGGTGACTGGGGTGGCCGGATTCATCGGCGCCCGACTGGCGGAGCGGCTGGTCGAGCTCGGGCATGAGGTGCTCGGGGTGGATCGCTTCACCGACTACTACGCCCGCGAGCTCAAGGAAGGGAACCTGGCCCGGCTGCTCGGCGAGCCGCGCTTCTCTCTCTCGACGGCCGATCTCGCGACGGACGACCTGCGCCCGCTGCTCTCGGCGTGCGAGGTGGTCTTCCACCAGGCGGCGCAGGCGGGCGTGCGCCCGAGCTGGGGGCAGAGCTTCGAGGGCTACCTGCGCGACAACGTGCTCGCGACGCAGCGGCTGCTGGAGGCGGCGAGGGCGCACGGCCGGGTGCGCAAGCTCGTCTATGCCTCGTCGTCCTCCGTGTACGGCGATGCGGAGGACGTCCCCATGCACGAGTCCAGCCGGACCGCGCCTCACTCGCCCTACGGGGTGACGAAGCTCGCGGCCGAGCACCTCTGCGAGCTGTACCGGCGCAACTTCGGCCTGCCGACGATCTCGCTCCGGTACTTCACGGTGTACGGCCCCGGGCAGCGGCCCGACATGGCGTTTCACCGGTTCATCGCCGCCGTGCTGAAGGGCGAGGCGGTCCGCGTGCACGGTGACGGCGAGCAGACGCGCGATTTCACGTACGTGAGCGACGTGGTGCAGGCCAACGTCGAGGCGATGGAGGGCGGGGCGGTCGGCGTGTTCAACATCGGCGGCGGCTCGCGGGTGAGCCTGAACGAGGCGCTCGGGCTGCTCGGGGAGCTCGCCGGGCCGGTGCGCGTGGAGCGGGGCGAGCCGCAGGCCGGCGACGTCCGGCACACCTGGGCCGACACGGCGGCGGCGCGGTCGGCGCTCGGGTATGTGCCCCGGGTGCCCCTGCGCGAGGGGCTCGCCGCGCAGGTGGCCTGGCAGTCGAGGAGGCTCGGGCTCCCCCGGTAGCGGGGCCCGGCGCCCTCAGGGGCCGGGGAGTTCCGATGGGAGGACGAGAGCGACGACGTGCACCGCCGCTCCCACGAGCGTTGCGTTGAAGACGCAAAAAAGGAGGATCTGCTGCGCTGGGCTGCCGTCTGCGACCTTTGGATGACATCCAGACTTCAGGTCCGGTACGGATCGGGTCTATTCAGCAGATCATCGGCTTCTCCGCCGGCGTCTTCGCACGCCACACCCGCATGGTTGTGGCGGTGTTGCAAACGCCTGACAGCCCACCGACCCGCGTCGCCGCGGCGGCAGAACCCTAGCGCTCGATCCCGGTGCGTGTCGATCGCTCTTTGGCCTCGGCTCGCGCAATTTGCGTCGCAGACGCCATTACGATCGGCTTCGTCTTTTTCTCAATCCGATTCTCAATCCGATCGCCGTGCGTCGCGCCGCTGTTGCCGTCCATCGCGTCACCCGCCTCCGAGGCGCGCCAGCACGCACGTCACGTTGTCCGGCCCGCCGTGCTCGTTCGCGAGGTCGACGAGCAGGCTGGCCGCGAGGCTCAGCTCCTGGTGCGCCTGCAGGACCCCCGCGACTTGCCCCTCCGTTACCGGCCCCCAGAGCCCATCCGAGCACAGGAGGAAGACGTCGCCCGGCTCTGTCGCCTCCACGCGCGACTCGATCGCCACGCTCTCGTCGCATCCGAGCGCCCGCGTCACGGCGCTCGCCCGATCGCTCAGCGCCTCGAGTGCTGCCAGCGCGCCGTCGCCGTCGCGGAGCAGCTCCTCCAGCAGCGTGTGGTCCCGCGCTTGAGCCCGACGGCAAGAAGAAAGAGCAGCAGAAGGATGGATGCCCACCCCCGGTCCGTGCTCGGCCCTTCGGGCCTGCGCGCGGCCCGCCCCTCCCTAATCGCGCGCTCCGCGCGCTCAGGGAGGGGTGCG
>JAICEP010000180.1 GCA_025924095.1 Sorangium sp. | reverse complement strand
CGCGATGAGAGAGCTCGCGCGTCGCGGCCCGCCGCCTGGCCGAGCGCGATGAGCGCCAGCAGGATGGCGGCGACGACGAGGACTTGCAGCGCTGCCTTTGCGCGGCGCGTGCTGGCAGGGGCGGTGGTGGACATGGCAGGAACTCGGGAATGAGGGCTCGGCGCCCGCCGCGGGTGAGGCGAAGCGGGGCGTCACGAGCCCGCGCGAAGCGCAGGCGTCGCTCGACCCGGCGCGACGCCGGTAGAGGACGGCGTTGTGAACCAGGTTGCCTGGCGCGTCGACGAACAAGATCGGGCCGAGTCGGCCGCGGCGCGGAGCGCCTGCTCGCGGCTGTAGACGCCGTTTACCGCCAGAGCAGCCGCGCGGCGACGTCCGCGTGGCCACCTTCGGTGTCACGGAGGTCGAGCTGGGTCGCGGCGAGCCGATTCCCGCGCTGCACGTCCGGCTGGTCGCGTCGAACGACGCCGGCGAACGGACGTGGACGCTCGACACGCGCGATATCCGCGTCCAGCTCGCGGGACGACCGCCGCGGGCGCAGCCTTCGTGAACGCGGACGTCGTCGGGCTGCCGGTGCTGGAGATCCCCCCGGCCAGAGCCGCACCGTCGATGTCTACCTGAGGCGAGCTGCCGTCCGGGCCTCAAACCTCGGACAGCACGCCCACGATGGCCTCGCTGATGCGCGACAGGTCCGCTGGCTCGATGATGTAAGGCGGCATCGTATAGACAAGCTTCCCGAAAGGCCGCAGCCAGACGCCGCGCTCCACGAAGGCCGGCTGCACGCGCGCCATGTCGACGGGCTGCTTGAGCTCGACCACGCCGATGGCGCCGAGCACGCGCACGTCGGCCACCGCGTCGAGGGCGCGGCAGGGGGCGAGCTCGCGGAGGAGCTGCGCCTCGATGGCCGCGACGCGCGCGCGCCATGACGAGCCGAGCAGCAGCCGGATGCTGGCCAGCGCGGCGCTGCAGGCGAGCGGATTGCCCATGAACGTGGGGCCGTGCATGAACACGCGCGGCTCGCTCCCGGCGATGGTCTCGGCCACGCGCTCCGTGCAGAGCGCGGCGGCCAGGGTCATGGTGCCGCCGGTGAGGGCCTTGCCGAGGCACATGATGTCCGGCGCGACGCCCGCGTGCTGGCAGGCGAACAGCTCCCCGGTGCGGCCGAAGTTTGTCGCGATCTCGTCGAGGATGAGCAGCACGCCGTGGCGATCGCAGAGCGCGCGCAGCTCGCGCAGGTACTGCGGGTGGTAGAAGCGCATCCCGCCGGCGTTCTGCGCGATCGGCTCGAGGATGACGGCCGCGACCTCGTGCGCGTGCTGCTCGAGCAGCGCGGCCATGCTGCCCAGGGCGTCCGGCGACCAGGGCGCGTCGAAGGCCGGGCCGGGCGCCGCCGCGAACAGGTGCTGCGCGAGCGCGCCGCGGAAGAGGTGGTGCATGCCATTGACGGGATCGGTGACCGCCATCGCGCCGAACGTGTCGCCGTGGTAGCCGCCGAGCACGCTGATCAGGCGGCGCTTCTCGGGCTGCCCCTGCGCGATGAAGAACTGCAGGGCGAGCTTGATGGCCACCTCGACGGCCACGGATCCGGAGTCGGCGAGGAAGACGCGCGTCAGCGGCTCGGGCGTGATCGCCACGAGCGTCTCGCACAGCGCGACCGCGGGCTCGTGGGTGAGCCCCCCGAACATGACGTGGCTCATCCGCCCGAGCTGGTCGCTGACGGCCGCCGTCAGCGCCGGGTGCGCGTAGCCGTGGATGGCGGCCCACCAGGAGGACGTGCCGTCGATCAGCTCGCGGCCGTCGGTCAGCGTGAGACGAACGCCCTCCGCGCGCTCGACGGCGAAGAGCGGGGCGGTCGAGATGGGCGCGGCGTAGGGGTGGATGACGCAGCGGCGGTCGCGCGCGATGAGATCGTCTCGACTAGGCACGGAGCTCTCCTGATGCCTGGCAGGCCGGCGGGTTGCGGGCTTGTTCGAGCAGCCCACCCGGCGGGCTGCGGCGCGCGAGCGCGCGGGTTCCTCGGAGCTCGACCGATCGCCAGGGCATCGCGACGCGTCTAGCCCAGGACGCGCAGCGCCACCAGGGGCCGCCGGGCGGGCCGCCGCCGCGCCGGACGGCTCCCCGGTGCCCGGTGCTGCGGCGCCCGGCGGCTCCCCGATGCCCGGTGCTGCGGTGCCCGACGCTCTCTGCCCGGCGCCGCCGCGCCGGAGGCGCGAGGCCGCGACCCCCTCCGTACGATTCCTCGATCGGCCTGTAACGTTCGGCCCCCCTCCGAGACTGTGCCCTTAGCGGGATGAGCCGCCGCGGCGCCGGGGACACGCCCGGGCGCATGGGCGCGCGCATTCATCGCAGCTCGAAACACCGATGACGTCGCGCTCGAGGAGAGCCTGGCGACGATGAGGAGACATCCATGAACGGTCTGCTTCGCAATGTCCTGCGGTTTGGCACCATGATCTCGGCCGCGGCGCTCATGTCGTCCGCGTTGCCCGGCTGCGGCGGCGGGGACGGTGACGGCGGGACGAGCGGCGGCGGCTCCCAGGGGGAGGGCAAGAACACGTATGTCCTGGTCCACGGCGCCTTCGTGGGCGGCTGGGCATGGGACAAGGTGGTGCCGCTCCTCGAGGCCGGCGGCAACGAGGTGATCGCCCTCGATCTCCCCGCGCACGGCGAGGACAAGACGCCCCTCGCGAGCGCCAGCCTGCAGGCCTATACCGACGCCGTGGTGGCGGCCATCGACGGCGCTTCGCGCCCCGTGGTCCTCGTCGGCCACAGCATGGGCGGCATCGTGGTGACCCAGGCCGCCGAGCAGCGGCCCGACAAGGTGAAGACGCTCGTCTACCTGACCGCGTTCCTGATGAAGGACGGTCAGTCGCTGAACGAGGAGTGGGCCGACGACCAGGGGGCGGAGATCAAGGCGTACGCGGTCCCGTCGGACGACGGCACCTCGCTGTCCTTCAAGGAGGGGTGGGCCGAGAACGCCTTCTGCCAGGACTGCTCTCCGGAGGACATCGAGCGGCTCGAGAGCCACCTGCGCGAGGAGCCCGCGAAGCCGTTCGGCGAGCCCATTCATGTCACGGAGGAGGGGTGGGGGAGCGTCCCCCGGGTCTACATCGAGGCGCTCAAGGATCTCGCCATCAGCCCGGCCGAGCAGAAGTCGCAGTACACGGCCTTGCCCTGCGAGCGGGTCATCTCGATCGACGCGGGCCATGCCCCCTTTCTGACGAAGCCGCAGGAGGTCGCGGACGCGCTGACGTCCCTGTGACGCGGGCGGCGGCCGTCGTCCTCCGCGGGACGGGCCGCGCCGGATCGGCGTCGACCCTCGGCGTCGATTGATGCGGGGCTGGGCGGCGTGATACCGTGCTCCGCGTGTCCCACGACTCTTCGGCCGGCGCCGGCGCCGGCGCCGCCGCCGACGGCACAGCGGCCGCACCGGCGCGGCGCGTACCGGCCGAGACAGGCCCGCTCGTCGCGGCGGGCGAGCCGGGCGGCGCGGCGTCCTCCGCTGCGCCCGAGTGCGCAGCGCATGGGGACGACATCGCGCTCGTCCGCCGGCTGCTCGCGGGGGACGAGCGGGCCTTCGAGCAGCTCGTGACCCAGCTCCACACGCCCATGCTCCGGCTCGCCCGGACGCTCGCCGGTCCCGCGGGTGCGCAGGAGGTCGTCCAGGAGACCTGGGCGGCGGTCTTCGACGGGCTCGTCCGCTTCGAGGGGCGCTCCGCGCTGAAGACATGGGTGTTCAGGATCCTGACGAACCGCGCCAGGACCTGGGGCACGCGAGAGAAGCGCACGGTCCCTGTCGCGTGGCAGGAAGACGGGGAGCAGGGCAGCGAGCCGGCGGTCGATCCGGCCCGATTCGACGGCACGGGCGACTGGGTGAATCCGCCTGTCCCGTGGACGGAGCAGAGCCCGGAAGGTCTGTTGCTGCGCAAGGAGATAGGCGCCGTGCTCCAGCGGGAGATCGAGGCGCTGGTGCCTGGACAGCGCGCGGTGGTCCTGTTACGCGACGTGGAGGGGTGTCCCTCCGGCGAGGTCTGCGAGATCCTGGGCATCAGCGAGGCGAACCAGAGGGTCCTCTTGCACCGTGGCAGATCGACGCTCAGGACCGCGCTGGAGCGATACCTGACGAGGGGGTGAGCGCGCATGCTCGTCACGTGCTGTCAGCTGACGGAGATGATCACCGACAGGAAAGAGGGAAAGCTGTCCTCGGAGCAAGAGGAGGGCTGTGCGCGTCACCTCGCGTGGTGTGACAGGTGTCGCACCTACCTGCGGCAGATGGAGCTGACGGTCGACGCGCTCCGGGGGATCCCGGGCGAGCCGCTGCACGACGAGGTCCGCGCCGCGCTGTTCGCCCAGTTCCAGCGGCGGAAGACCGCCGCCGACTGAGCTGCGCTTCCCGGGCGGCGGTGGAGCTCACGCCCGAGGGCGGTGCCGCGGGGGTGCCGCGCCCGCCGCGCTGCCGCGGGCGCCGGCCGCGCCGGCTCTCCCGCGGAGCAGGCGCCGGCCCGGGCAGCCGTGGACTCAGACCCGGATTCGACGCCGGGTCGTGCTGTCATTTGCCCAGAGAGGTTCCACATGGAGTCGGGAAGTTCATCCAGGCTTTCTGCCCACCTTCCTGCCTTCCCGTTCGAATGACTGCACCACCACCCGACGCCGAGGGGGGGACATGCCGGTCGCGCCGTCCCGGGTCTCGACCGAGCTGGCCCGCGGCTTTTCCGTGGCCGCGACGCTCCGGGCCTTGGTCTTCGCCGCGCCGCCTCGCGCCTTGGTCGCGTCGTCCCGCGCCTCGGCCGCGTCGCCCCGCGCCTTGGCCGCGCTGGCTCGCGGCTTTTCCGTGGCCGCGACGCTCCGGGCCTCGTCCGTGCCGCTCCGGGCCTCGTCCGCGCCGCTCCGGGCCTCGTCCGCGCCGCCCCGCACCTCGTCCACACCGCCTCGCGCCTCGCGCGCGCCGCCTCGCGCCTCGTCCGCGCCGCCCCGCGCCTCGTCCGCGCCGCCTCGCGCCTCGCGCGCGCCGCCTCGCGGGCCGCCGGGCCCCTCGTCGTGGCGGACCTGGACCTTGCGCCCCTTGATCCGGGTGGAGCGCAGCGCCGCGATGACGCTGTCCGCCGCGTCGGCCGGGACCTCGACCACCGAGAAGCCGTCGGCGATCTGGATGGCGCCGATATCGCGGGACGTCAGCGACGCCTCGTTCGCGATGGCGCCGACCAGATCGGCCGGCCGGATGCCGGCGGTGCGCCCCGCGCCGATGTAGAGCCGCGCGACGTTGCCGTCGGTCTCCCGCTCCTCGCGTCCCTCGCGCCGCGGCCGCCCCGGCCCCTCTCCCGGGCGCCCGCGCGCCCCCGGCGGGCCCCGCCACGTGCGGTCGTTGTAGCCGCGCTCCGGCCCGGGCGGCGGCGGCCGGATCGCGGGGATCTCCGCCTCGTCCCCCTGCCGCTCCCCCTCCGTCGCCTGGTGCGCGAGCTTCACCGCCGCGGCGGCGATGTCCATGACGTCGAACTCCTCGGCGAGCCCCTCGACGACGACCCGGAACCCCTCGGCGCCGCCCTCCAGGAGCGTCTCCCGGAGCGAGGCGCGCGTCAGCTCGAGGCGCCGGGCGCGCAGGTCGGCCACGGTCGGGATCGTGGCGACCGTGATGCGCTGGCCCGTGAGCCGCTCGACGTTGCGGATCAGGTAGTGCTCGCGCGGCTCGACCAGCGTGATCGCCGCCCCCTCGCGGCCGGCGCGCCCCGTGCGGCCGATGCGGTGGACGTACACCTCGGCGGCGCAGGGGACGTCGTAGTTGATGACGTGCGACACGTGCTCGATGTCGAGCCCCCGCGCGGCGACGTCGGTCGCGACGAGCAGGTCGGCGGTGCCGGCGCGGAAGCGGGCCATCACGCGATCCCGGTGCTCCTGCGAGAACCCGCCGTGGAGCGCCTGGGCCTCGTAGCCGCGGGCGCGCAGCGCCTCGCTCAGCTCGTCCACCTCGTTGCGGGTGCGGCAGAAGAGGATGGCCGACGACGGGTCCTCCATGTCGAGCACCCGCGTCAGGGCGGCGGGCTTGTGCGCGCGCGGCACGATGTACGCCGTCTGGCGGATGCGCGGGAGCTCGCCCGGGGCCGTCTTCTCGCCCGCGATCTTGACCCGCACCGGCTCGCGCAGGTGCCGGCCGGCGATGGCGGCGATGCGCGGGGGCAGCGTCGCGGAGAACAGCACCGTCTGCCGCGCCGCCGGCGTGGCCGCGAGGATCGCCTCCAGCGCCTCGGCGAAGCCCATGTCGAGCATCTCGTCCGCCTCGTCGAGCACGACGGTGCGGATGCCGTCGAGGGCGAGCGTCCCGCGGCCGATGTGGTCGAGCGCCCGGCCCGGCGTCGCCACGACGATGTGGACCCCGCGGCGCAGCGCGCGCAGCTGCTGCCCGAACGGCTGGCCGCCGTAGACCGACAGCACCTGCACGCCGAGCCGGCGGCCGTAGCGGTGCATCGCCTCGGCCACCTGCATGGCGAGCTCGCGGGTCGGCACGAGCACGAGGGCCGCGGGGCGGCTGGGCGGCTCGTTGCCGATCTCCAGCCGCTCGAGGAGCGGCAGCGCGAACGCGGCCGTCTTCCCGGTGCCGGTGGCGGCCTGCCCGAGCAGGTCGCGCCCGCTCAGGAGGTGCGGGATCGCCTCGCGCTGGATCGGGGTGGGCTCTTCGTAGCCGAGCTCGGCGAGCACGCCGAGGAGGGCGGGCCCGATGCCGAGCGAGGCGAAGCTGACGGACGGATTGGTCGGTTCCACGGGGGCTCCCCGTCTCATGGGTTCACGCCGGTGTCATGGCAATCCGACAGCGAGCCGGCGCTATCCGGGTCAGCCGAGCTTCGCGGCGAGGGCGCGGTGCCGCTCGGACAGGCGCGCGGCGTCCACCCGGCCGAGGAGCGCGCGGGCGGCCTCTTCTGCGCGGGGGTTGCCCTCGGGCGCGCGGCTCATCGCCTCCAGGTGGAGCTCGAGCGCGCGCCTGCGCTCCGCGAGCGCCTGCCCGGCCCGGCCCCGGAGCTCGAGGAGCTCGGCCTGCTCCGCGCAGAGCGCCGCGTACGCGCCGATCTTCTCGTGGTCGCCGAGCAGGGTGGCCGCGCCCGCGGCGTCGAGCCGGTCGAGCATGTCCCGCATCGGGCCGAAGAGCCCGTCCGCGGTGGAGCGGACGAGCCGCTCCGCCTCGTCGAGCTGGCCGGCGCGCCGGAGCCCGGCGATCCGGCCGAGGGCCTCGGCGAGCTGCTCGATCATGCGGAGGATGTAATCGCGCTGTCGGATCGACATGAGGTCTCCTGCTCGAGCCTAGCCGATCGCGGAGGCATTTCATTCGCCGCGCCGGCTTCCGTCGGCGCTGTGGACGCCCATCTCCGGCGCACGATCTGGTCGCCGCTCGGACCCTCCGCCCGCCGAGCCCGCATGATACGATCTACTCATGCGCACGTCCCTGTCCCTCGTGCTCCTCGCCGCCGCGGCGCTCGCGGCGTGCGTTCCTCCCTCTGCGCCTGCGGAGGCGCCCGATCCCTTCGCGTCGAGCGTCGACGAGGCAGGGCCGTGGGCCGAAGCCGCGCCCGACGTCATGGAGAGCTCGGCGGGACCCGCGACGCCGGAGCAGCGGGCCGCGCGGCTGCAAGCCAGGGCGCTCCTCGTGGACGGCCACAGCAGCGTACCCTCGCTGCGCCCCGGCGGCTCGTCCGATCCGGTGAGCCCGGGCCATGAGCCGACGGCGGCGGAGCTCGCGAGGCTCAAGGCGGCGGGCGTCACGGGCAAGTTCTTCTCGATCCACGTCGGCCCGCCCGCGCCGCAGGCGCCCTCGTCGCTCGGCGGCAGCGTCGCGCGCCGCGCGCTCGACCTCATCGACGCGACTCACCGGCAGATCGAGCGCCACCGCGAGACGCTGGTGCTCGCGCGCAGCGCCAGGGACGTGCGCCGCGCCGAGCGTGAAGGCAAGATCGCCGTGCTCATGGGCATCGAGGGAGGGCACGCCATCGAGAACTCCCTGCCTGCGCTGCGCTCGTTTTACCGCCTCGGCGTCCGCACCATGGCGCTCACGCACACGACGACGAACGACTGGGCGGACTCCGCGGGAGGAGCCCTCGAGCCCGGGCTCATCCGCCACCGCGGCCTCTCCCCCTTCGGAGAAGCGGTGGTCCGCGAGATGCAGCGGATCGGCATGCTTGTCGACGTCTCGCACGCGTCGGACAGCACGTTCCAGGAGGTCATGAAGGTGGCCAGTGCGCCGGTCATCACCTCTTCCACGATGCGCGCCGTCGGCCACCACCGCCGCAACCTCGACGACTACATGCTGCGCGCGATCGCGGAGAAAGGCGGTCTCGTCATGGTGAACTCCTGGGCGCTCTTCCTGGACGAGGCGTATGCCGCGCAGTCAGCGCGCTTCGCGCAGAAGTACGGGGCGTACATCAAGGAGCTCGGCGAGAGGCTCCAGGGCGACGCGTGGGCGCTCCGCGAACTTGTCGAGAAGCTCAAGGCCCAGGACGGGCCGATGGCGCCGCCGCCGCCGCTCTCGCGGATCGTGGACCATATCGACTACGTCGTGAAGGTCGCGGGGATCGCTCATGTCGGCCTCGGCTCCGTCTTCGGGGGCGACGAGGCGCTCCAGGACGGGCTCGCTGGCATCGACGGGCTCCCGAACATCACGCTGGAGCTCGTCCGGCGCGGCTACTCGGACGGGGACATCCTCCGCCTGCTGGGCGGGAACTTCCTGCGGGTCCTCGAGCAAGCCGAGGCCTACGCGGCCTCGACGGACACCACGCTGTCCGGGCACGGCAGCCTGCGGCAGCTCCGCGCGACCGAGCTGCCCGAGCTGCCCGAGCCGCCGACGCCGCCGGTCACGTCGCCGCCGGCCGGGCAGCCGCTGGACCCGCCGTCGCGGCCACGGGTGTCGTGGGCGGCTCCACCGCCCCCGCCGCCGAAGCCGGCCCCGCGGCTCCCGAAGGACGGAGCGCCGGAGCCCTCGCCCGCGGAGCTCAGGATGTCGCGGTAGCGCGCGCGGCGGGGCATCGATTGGCGACGTGGCGCATCACGTCCCAAGTTCCTGGATCATGAGATCGATGAAGCGCCTGACACGGGGCTCCAGAAGACGCTGGGTCGGATAGATCGTCACGATCTTCACGTCCCCAGCCTCGAGGTCGGGTAGCACCTGCCGGAGGCGACCGGCAGCCAGGTCCTCGGCCACCAGAAAGTCCGGAAGAAACGCGATGCCGAGCCCTGCGACGGCGGCATTCCGGAGGGCTTCGCCGCTATCCAGCCGCAAGCGGCTTCGACCCTGCGCCTTGACCCAGGCTCCATCGTCGCCGAGAAAGCGCCAGCTCTGCCGGCGATTGCGACTGCTGAAGATCAAGCAGTCGTGGGCTGCCAGCTCATCGACGTCCAGCGGTTCTCCGCGCTCGGCGATGTAGGACGGAGAGGCACAGAGCATGGCCTTGTACTTGGCAACCACCCGGGAGACCAGCCGCGTGTCCGGGGGCGCTTCTCCGATTCGTACCGCCAGATCGAAGCCTTCCTCGACGATGTCCGCCTGACGATCGGTGAGGTTCACCTCGATCTGGATGTCGGGCCAGGCCTCGAGATACTTCTTCAGCAGCGGAAGAACCACGAGCCGCCCGAAGGCATCGGGGACGGTGAGCCGCAGAACTCCCCTCGGCGTGCCATGACGCCCCGCCACGCTCGCCTCGGCGTCATCGACCGCCGCGAGGATCTGCAGACCGCGGTCGTAGAACAACCGACCTTCATCGGTGAGGCTCAGCGCCCTTGTCGTGCGGTTCAGGAGGCGCACGCCCAGCCTGTCTTCCAGGCGGTTCACGGCCTTGCCCGCCGCCGACCGGGTCAGGCCCATCGCCTGCCCCCCGGCGATGAAGCTCCCTTCATCGACGACGGCCATGAAGACGAGGATCTCGTTCAGGTTCGCGCGCGGCATATCGCAACTCCACCTGCTCCGGCGCTGGGCTGAACCGGGCGCCTGGAACGTGTCAAGAAAGTCCTTCGCGTCTGTGTAGAAATCCGTTCGTCAATCGGCTGACTACAGTTCTCAGCGCCTCGTCGATGTCGCGGCGGGGAACTACCAGCAGAAGGGAAACGAACATGACAAAAAAGGCCACCACCTACGACCACGGCGTTCCGTGGGAAGAAGGCTTCGGCGTCACCCAGGGGTACAGCGTGAATGGCACCATCTACATTTCGGGCCAATTTTCCCACGACATGCAGGGCGCGTTCGTCGGTGAGGGCGACTTCGAGGCACAGACCCGGAAGACGCTGGAGAACCTTGATCGGGTGCTGGCGGGATTCAACATCACGAAGTCCAATATCGCTGAAATGGTGATTTATCTCACGAATCCGAGCGAACATTTCGAGCGATGCGTGGGTCTGTACAAGGAGTATATGGGGCAACATCGTCCGGCAGGCACCCTCATCGGCGTGTCGGGTCTGGCGTTCCCTCATCAGCTGATTGAAATCCGCGCCGTCGCGCACGCCGGTTAACGTCGACGGCGGTCAGCCTCCGCCGTACAAGGGTGCTTCGATCTCCGTTCGACCCGTCGCCGACGACCTGAAGAGCGGTGCCCTCGTGAGCTCGAACGAGCGCGCTGCCTCACGACGCGCGCTGTGCGCCAATCGCCGGCTACTTCTTGGCAGCGGGCGCGGGCAGCGCGACGTTCAGCGGGGCTTTCAGCCACGACGAGAGGCTCGTCTCCAGCGGGCACGCGGCGGCCTCGCCGCAGAGCAGCGCGTGCTTGGCGGCCAGCTGCGCCCCGAGCTCCTCTTCGCTCACGCCGTGGGCGCGGGCGCACACAAGGTTCTTGGCGGTCTGAGCGGCGTTGAGGCTGCCGGCCGCTTCCACCACGACGACAGCGGGCTTGTTCGGGCAAGCGCGCTTCAAAGCGCCCCGGGCTGCGTCGTCCGTTTCGGAGAAGCCACCGTCGGGCAGCGCGTGGAAATAGAGCTTGGGGCCGGTCACGCGCGCCGGGCAGGTCTTGAGGCCGCAGTCCGCTCCGAGCCAGGCGACGAAGCCGCCGTAGCTCCCGAGATCAGGCCGCATGTCGAAATCCAGGTGCTCGACGCCGACGCCCCCCGAAACGCGCGGCGCTCTGGCATACGGCTTGATGCCCGCGGCATCGAACGACCAGATCGGCGCGGGCAGCTCCGCGGGGCTCGCGCCGGCGTGGGCTTTCAGCTCGTACGGGACGATG
>JAICEP010000179.1 GCA_025924095.1 Sorangium sp. | reverse complement strand
GCGCCTGCGTCGGTCGAGGCGCCTGCATCGATCGGGGGCGCGGTCGCCGGGGCTCCGGCATCGGCCGCCTGCGCGCTCGCGGTCGGCTCGGGCAGCGCGGGCGCGGCCGTCGGCACGGGGGCCATGGAGGAAGCTGTGGTCGATGCGGCGGGGCTCGGCTGCGGCTCTTCCCTGCGATCCATGACGTACCACGCGGCGGCCGTGCCCCCGACGAGCAGCACCGCAGCGATGCCCACCGTCAGGGAAGCCGCCTTGCCCCAGGGCGACCGCGGCGCGCTGACCGCGGTCAGCACCGCGCCGGCGCTCCGAGGGGATGCGGCAGCAGCGCTGTGGGCCGCAGGAGACGGCGCCTGCCCGCGGTTCGCGTCAGCGAAAGGGGGCGGCGGCTGCGGTGAAGAGGACAGGGCCGGCGAGGGCGAAAACGGCGCGGGTGGCGGCGGCGGCGAGGGTGAAAAAGGCGAGGGGGCCAGCTGCGTCGACGCTGCAAAAGGCGAGGGGGCCAGCTGCGTCGATGCCGCAAAAGGCGAGGAGGCCAGCTGCGTCGATGCCGCAAAAGGCGAGGAGGCCAGCTGCGTCGCGTCGACCGCCGGCCGAGGCGCGGGCGCGCCCGCCGCGGGGACGGCGTGGGCCGGCGGCCCGGGCGCTTCGTTCGCCGAGGGGGACAGGGCGAGCGTCGAGCCCACCTCGATCGCCGCGGCCGAGAAGCCGCTGAGCATGGCCGCGAGCTCGCTCGCGGAGCGGAAACGATCGCGCGGATCGTGCGCCAGCGCGCGCGCGAAGGCGGCGTCCAGCACGGGGCTCACCGGGACGCCGAGCTCCGCGGCGCGCGCCGACGCCGACAGGCGCGGCGCCATGAGCTCGCGCTGCCAGGCCGGCACGTCCACCTGACCCTGGCAGGATCGCCAGTACGAGCGGCCGGTGAGCGCGAAGAAGGCGACGAGCGCCGCGGAGAAGATGTCGGCGGCGGCGCCCGCGGGGGCGCCCGCCTGCAGCTGCTCGGGCGCGAGCCACGGGGCGGAGAGGACGTAGCCCTCCGACGTCGGCAGCAGGCTCCGCGCGACGGACGGCCCGAAATCGGTGACCTTCACGCTGCCCGGAGCGCTCGGGTCGATGAACAGGTTCGTCGGCTTGAGGCCGTGGTGGGGCACCTCGCGCGCGTGCGCCGCGTCGAGCACCGCCGCGAGCGAGCGGAGCATCGCCCCGACCTCCTCGAAGCTCATGGGCCGGCGCAGCGCGAGCTCCGCGAGCGACGGGACGTGGATCATGTCCGTCACCGTGAAGGGCGCGGCCGTCCCCGGGTCGTAGCCGGCCTCGAGGATGTGCGCGACGAGATCGTGCGGCATCCTGTTCGTCTCGGCCACGTACCGCTGCAGGTGCTGCATCGCGTCCGGCCGCTGGCCGATGGCCGGCGCGTACAGCTTGAGGGCGACGTCGCGCGCCTGCGCCGTCACCGCGCGGAAGGTGGCCGTCGCGCCCCCGTAGCCGAGGAGCGAGCGGACGGAGAACCTCCCCGCGACGACGCTGCCCGGCGCGACGTTCGGTGCCGTCACGAGATCACTCCCCCGCGACCGAGATCGACTCGATCGACTGCAGGATGGTCGCGTCGGCGCCGGAGTTGTCGTCGTCCGGCACGAAGCCGAGCCCGATCACGACCTCCCCGTCCTTGCCGGCGTCGGCGAAGATCAGCAGCGGGCCCTTCCGGGTCCCGCGCGCGGCGCCCTCCCTCTGCCACAGGCCGATCTTCCGTCCGGCGATCTCCTTGACGTCGTCGGGCTTCTTCCAGCTCACCTTCTTCTTGGGCAGCGTGACGTTGATCTCGCGCGCCAGCGCCTCGAGCGCGGCGTCGCGCTTGTCGGCCGCCTGCTTGCCCTCGCCCGTATCGACCTGCGCCGTCGCGAGGGCAGGGCCCTCGTCCGCGGCCTGCGCGATCGTGGCGCTCTCCGCCTGGGCGTAGGTCCAGCCCTTCGCGGGCGTGAGCACGAGCGAGCTCCCGGCGATCTTCGCCCGGGTCGACTCCTCTGCCTGGCACTGCTCGTCGAGCGCCTTGCAGGGCTTCGGGGCAGGAGGGGGCGGAGGCTCAGGCGCCGCGGTCACGACCGGCGCCGGCGTTACGGGTTGCGGTGGAGGCGGCGAGCTGCACGCCGTGGCGAGCGCCGCCGCAGCGCTCAGCGCCAGGGTGGGCCATCGTCGGAAGATCATTGCGCACGAGCGTTGCAGGACCGGCCCCGGGACGGCAAGTAAAGAGCGATGCCGGGGGGGCAGCTTGCGCCGCGGGACGCGGCCGGCGCCCCGTGGAACGGCGAGCGCGCCGGGGGGCTGCCCCGGCGCGCTCGCGAGGCGCAGCGGCTACTTGACGACGGCGCCGACGTCCTGTTCGACCTGCTCCGCGACGCCCACGGGCACCTTGCCGTAGAGGCGGGTGCGCTCCGTGACCAGGAAGTAGTCGGGCTTGCCGCTCGCCCCGGGAGGCCCCTTCACGAGCTCGATGAAGCCGATGTCGCCCGAGCGGCCGGTGTACTCGATGCGCGCCACGACCTCCTTCTGCTCCGGGGCAACGGCCACGTACTCCGTGGGGCGGAGGCGGTCGAGCTTGCTCATCCAGTTGCCGACGGTCTCGTCGTTCTGCTCGGGGCTCGCTGGATCGGCCCAGAACTTCTTGCCCTCATCGCCGCTGCGCACGAGCTCGCGGCGCTTGTCGCCCGCGATGACGCGCGCCCGGGTGAGATCGACGTCCTTCCACTCGTGCAGCTCCCGCTCCATGAGCCGCGACTCCGCGGTCTCGAGATCGCGGTAGACGTCGCCCTTGATGGCGTACACCTCGCCGGTGGCCTCGTCGCGCGCGTAGCGATCCGCGCCGCCCGGGGTCGCGCCGCCGACGACCAGCTTGCGCTCTCCGCCGCGCAGCTTGACGGTGATCGTGCCCTCCGGCTCGGCCAGGCCGAACTCGCCGGCGCGGTCGTCCGCGACGCGGCCGATGGAGCGCAGCGCCTTCAGCGGCGCGATCGTCTCGGCGAGCTTGTTGCCGCCGCTCACCGAGACGAACGTCGTCGTCTTGACCGTCGGCTCCGGCTCCGCGGGCGGGTCCTCGTGCGGCTCGTCGCCGTGGTCCGCGTGGGCGTCGTCCTTCGGCTTGTTGGCCGCGGGCGTCGTCCTGCGCTCGGCTGTGCCGACGAAGTAACGGCCGTCCTTGTCCTTCTTCGCCTCGAGGACGACCGTCTTCGACTTGCCCTCGAAGGTGATGCGCTCGACGTCCTCGGCGCGGCCGGCCCAGACGGTCACGTCCGCGACCGAGAGCGCGGCGGCCGTCTTGTCGCGCGTCCAGACGACGACCGCGAACAAGGTCGCGACGACAAGAAGACCGAGGTGCACGAAAAAGCTGCGATCCAACCTCATGCGCGCCTCCCGCTCGCGCGCCGCCCGCGGCGCGTGATGAAGAGCCCGAGCCCCAGCACCATGGCCGGCGCCACGAGGATCGTGGCCCAGAACCAGACCTGGTCCTTCTCCTTCGTGTGCTCGATCCGGACGTCCTCGTTCGTCGTGATCTCCCCGGCGAAGCTCTCCTCGCCGCCGAGCCACCGGAACGCGTCGAGCGCGAGCACGATGTTGGGCTCGTTCCTGAATGCTGCGTCGCTGAACACGTCGGCGTCGGCGACGACGAACGCGCGCAGCTCCTTCTTGTCCTTGCCGTCACCGCCGCCAGGCGCGAGCTCCTTCGAGACCGCCGCGGCGAGGTTGTAGGCGCTCCGCTTCTCGCTCCCGTCGTCGAACTTGAAGTTGCCGTTCGCGTCGGCGAACGTCTCGCCCAGCGAGCGGACGACGAAGTCGATCTTCAGGTCGCCGCCCTCGACCTTGTCGAGCGACGACGCGCCCGGGAAGATCGTCGGCGCCTGCTGCGCGTGGCGGCTCAAGGTCGAGACCGAGGCGTGCGAGGAGTACCGCGTCGAGACCAGCATCGCGTGGTCCGAGTCGTTGAAGCGCCGCCGCACGTGGACCCGATCGTTCGCCAGCACCTCGGGCTTCCACGTGAGGCCCACGGCGCCGGCGAGCGGCGACAGGTCGACCTTCGCCTCCGGATCGAGCGCGAGCAGGAGGTGCCCGCCGCCGTCGGCGTACCGCTTGAGCGCCGCGACCTCCTCCGGCAGGAACTCCTTCTGCGGGCCGAGCACGATGACGACGCCCGCGTCCTTCGGGAGCTCGCTGCCGAGCCCCTGGGCGAGCCCGAGATCCTTGATGGCGTAGTTCTGGGACTCGAGCAGCTTGCGGAGGTTCTTGGCCGTCCGCCCCTCGGCCGCGGTGGTCGCCTCGTTCATCTCGCCGTGGCCGACCGTCAAGTAGGCGGTGCGCTGCGCGCGGATCACCTTGAGCAGCGCCTTCTGGAAGTCGGCGTCGAGGCTCTTCAGCTTGGCGCCCGCGGTCTTGATGTCGGCGCCGATGGTGAGCGTCTCGCGCGAGGTGTCGCGCGAGAGCACGATGACGCCGTCCTGCGTGACCTTCGCCTCCTTGGCGAGCGCGGGGACGAGCAGCCGGTCCTGCATCTCCACGGTGATCTGCGGCGACGCCGCCTTCACCTCGCGCAGGTAGCCCTCGACCTCGGCGCCCACCTCGCTCTGCTGCGGGAAGAAGGCCGTGAGCTTGAGCGGCTCGGTCAGGCTCTCGGCGACGCGCTTCGTCGAGTCGCCGGGGCGGGCCGTGCGGTAGTACGAGAAGTCCGCCTTGAGATCGAGCTGGCTCGCCGCGTACACGAAGAGCGCCGAGTAGACCGCCGCGAACGCGAGCGTCACGCCCGAGAGCGTCGCGGCGCGCACCCGCCGACCCTCGATGCGCTCGGCGCGCCGCATCGGCGCGAGCGCCGCCTCGCCGAAGAACAGCGGCACCGTCGCGATGACGAGCAGCGCGATCCAGCCGACCATCGTGGCCGCGTCGATGCGCGCTCGCAGCTCGGGCGCGGCCTGCGAGACGCCGAGCAGGTCGCGCCCCGCGTCGGTCGTCGTGAAGTAGGCCGCCACCGCGACGACCCCGAGCGCCGACAGGATCGCGAGCGCGCGCTCGACGACGCGGCGCTCGCCCGTCTCGCGCACGGCCGTCGCGAAGCGCAGCGCGGTGACGAGGACGAGCGTCAGGAGCCCGAGCCCCGACAGCGCGTAGCGGAGCCCATCGATCGTGGGCACGACGCGCTCGCCCAGGAAGATGGCGAGGAGCGCGCCCCCGTACGCCGGCACCATCCAGCCCCCGGCGCTCAGCGCGGGCGCCCCGGGCTGCGCGGCGGGCGCCGGCAGGGCGTCTTGCTCCGAGCCCGGCGCAGGCGCGGCGGCGCGCTGCGCGGCGCTCGCTTCCTCGCCGCTGATCTCGGCCTCGTCGGCCTGGGTCTTCTGGTCCTTCACCGCCACCTCCGTGCCCTGAGGGTGTGGGTCGCGGCGAGCAGGAAGAAGTACGCGACCGCGACGTAGTACAGGACGTTCTCCAGCCGGAGCACGCCGTTCAGGAACGGCTTCTGGTTGAGCGGGTAGAGGTTCAGCGCGCTCACGAAGTCGTTGAGCGGCGGCGCCGTCACGCGCGCGACAAGGAACAGGAAGCCGAGCGTCCCGAGGATCGCCGCCCCGAGGATGACCGCGATGACCTGGCTCGCCGCGAGCGTCGAGGCGAAGAGCCCGATCGCGAGCGACGCGGCGCCGAGCAGCAGCACCCCGGAGTAGCCGACCAGGATGTGCCCGACGGACACCTTGCCGTTCACGAAGATCATCAGCGGCATGTAGATCGTGATCGCGGTCATCACGCCGACCAGCGCGAGCGCGGCGAGGAACTTGCCGACGATGATCTCGCCGTCGCGCACGGGCGCCGTCCTCAGCAGGATGAGCGTCCCGCTCTCGCGCTCGCCGGCGATGAGCCGCATCGAGAGGATGAGCGCCGCGACCATGGTGATGAACGCCGTGCCGTCGAAGAACTTGAGCAGCACCTCCGCCGACAGCCGCGCGCCCGAGCCGAGCGCCGCGACCTGGAAGTAGATGCCGTCGATGAGCAACGCCGCGGCGGCGACGACGTACCCGAGCGGTGACCTCAGGTACGCGGACAGCTCCCGCCGCGCGACGAGCAATGTCCCTCTCATGTTTCGCCCTCGCCTTCCTCCGCCTGCTCTTCAGCAGGGGCCTTCTTCGCCTGGCCGCCGGCCCTCGCCCCGTCGGCGGCGGCGGGCCTCCCCTTCGTCGCGTGCGGCGCGCGCGTGGCGAGCCGCAGGAACACCGACTCGAGCTCGCGCTCGCTCCGCTTCACCTCGAGGAGGCCGATCCCCGCCTGCACGAGCTCGGCGCACAGCGCCGCCCGCACGTCGCGATCGGCCTCGACCGCGAAGCTCACGACGTCGCTCCCCGGCTCGGTCGTGGCGAGCTGCTCGACGGACGTGACCCCCTCGACCTCGCGCGCGAGCTCGAGCGCCCGCGCCGCCTCGCCGCGCGTCACGCGGTAGCCGGCGCCCTCGGCCGCGGGGCCGCGCACCGTGAGCTCGATCCGGACGCCGTGGAGGAGCTTCGCCGAGAGCTCCTGCTCGGTCCCCTGCGCGCCGATCTCGCCGTCCCGGATGACGAGGATGCGATCGCACGTCTCGCTGATCTCGGAGAGGATGTGGCTCGAGAGCACGATGGTGTGCTCGCCGCGCAGGCTCCGGAGCAGGGAGCGCATCTCGACGATCTGCACCGGATCCAGCCCGCTGATCGGCTCGTCGAGGACGAGCAGCCGCGGCTTGTGCACGATCGCCTGGGCGATGCCGACGCGCTGCTTGTAGCCGTGCGACAGCGCGCTGATGGGATCGGCGGCGACGTCCTCCAGCTGGGTCACCTCGAGCGCCTCGGCCACGCGCTTGTCGGCGGCGCCGGGCTCGACGCCGCGCAGGCGCGCCGCGAAGTGGAGGAAGGCGCGCACGCTCATCTCCTCGTAGAGCGGCGGCCGATCGGGGAGATATCCGATGCGGGACCGCACCTCGTGCGGGTGGTCGACGACATCCAGCCCGTCCACGAGGACCCGGCCTGCGGATGGCAGGAGGTCGCAGGCGAGGATCCGGAGCGTCGTCGTCTTGCCGGCGCCGTTCAGGCCGAGCAGCCCGACGATCTCGCCTGTTTCGATGGAGAACGACAGGGGCCCGATGGCCTTCCGGTCGCCGTAATACTTATATAGGTCGCTGATTTCGATCACGGCCGTGCACCCCTCCGCGCAGGGAAGAAGCTCTCCGCGCCGGCGAATCGGACGCCGCTGAGCGCGACGGTCCAGGCGCCAGCGGCCCCTTACAACAGCGGGTGACGGAAATCATTCCCCACGCGGCGTCAGCGGGGTCGTCCTCCGGAGGGCAACAGCCCATCCGCCAGACGCGATCGACCGGGACATGTGGCGGAGGCGGTGAGCAGAGCGACCGGGACGTGCAGGATCTCAGCGTCCGGCGAGGAGGTCGGCGCCCGGCGACGATGGAAGCGCCGGCGTCCGGCGACGATGGGCGACGGGAGGCGAGCCGGCGGCGCGCTCGACCCGCCGTCAGCAATGCTCGGCGATGATCGCCCAGCAGGCGTCCGCGAACTCGCGGTAGGTGGAGCGCTCGAGCGTCGCCTGCTTTACCGGCATCACGTCCTTGTGCTCCGCGAGCATCGGGCGCAGCGCGCCCTCGATGTCCGCGCTCGTCTCGATCCACAGGAACTCCTCGATGCCGTCGGTGATCTGGCCGCGGATGAGCCGCGGCACCTCGCTCAGCCGGACCTTCTTCGGGCTCCGCCGCGCGATCGACGAGGCGATCTGCTCGGCGTGCGCGGGCCAGCGCTTGAGCGCCTGGTGGAACGTCGAGCCGACGAGCCTCAGGATCTGCTGCGCGAGCCTCGCCACGCGCGGGCGCTGCACGCGCTCCTCGTTCTCCGCCACCATCGCCAGGTAGTCGTCGGACAGGAGCTTGCGCAGGTCGCTCGTGAGGATCTGCTGCGACTCGGGCGTCATCCGCAGATCCGCGATGTGCGCGAGGGAGATGTCCCGCAGCATGGTCAGCCGCGCCGTCAACGCGCCGGTCGGGGTCGTGTCGAGGATCTCGGCGAGCGGGTCGATCAGGCGGCGGCCGAACGTCGTGAGGATGTGATCGAGGATCCGCTTCTGGTGCTGCTTGTGGCCGAGCACGGACAGCGCGCGGGCGATGTGCGCCTTGCTCGGGGCGTCGACGAGGATCTCCAGGGGCTGGCCCTGCGGCTTCCCCTCGTACATGCGCAGCGACGCGAACATCTCGCGGAAGGCGTCCGCCGCGGCCGCCCCCTCGCCCGACTCGCCGTAGACGCGGATGACGAGCCCCGAATCGGGGCCGGCGTCGAACAGGCGCCGGAGCTCTTCCCGGATGTCCTCGTCCGTGACGAGCGGCCCCGGGGGGAGCGACTTCCCGCGTGGATCCATGGATGTCCAGCCTACGGCAAAGTGCGGTCCACCTGAACCTCTGTGCCCGAGAGAAAGCCGAGATAGCGAGCGCCGGGGACGCCCTTGTGGCGCGCTCGCTTCGCCGGGTACCCTCCACCGGTCGTTCCCGTCACATCCCGTGCGGGAGGCGCGGGCATGGGAGCATGTATGGACGACGGTGCGAACCCGGCTCATCGGATGAAGGGGAATGGCGTGGCCGGCGCGCTCAGCGCGCGCGGCGAGGCCCGGGCGGAGGTGCACGTCGCCTCCGGGGACATGCTCGACGTGCGCCAGTTCACGGTCTCCGACCGCATGTCGGCGCTCTTCGAGGTGCGCGTCGTCGCCGTGTCGGACAACCCGGACATCGATTTCGAGGCCGTCATCGGCCGGCCGATGCGCTTCGCCGCGCACAGCGATAAGGTCCGCGCGTGGTCCGGCATCTGCAGCCACCTCCGGCAGATCGCCGTCGAGGAGCGCCACCTCTCCACCTACGAGCTCACGCTCGTCCCCGCGCTGTGGCTCGCCACGCAGCGGCGCAACCACCGGATCTTCCAGCACATGTCCGAGATCGACATCGCCCAGAAGCTCCTCGAGGAGTGGGAGATCTCCCCGGCGCTGCGCCTCACCGGGAGCTACAGGAAGCGCAAGTACCGCGTCCAGTACGGCGAGAGCGACTACACGTTCCTCTGCCGCATGCTCGAGGACGCGGGGGTGAGCTTCTATTTCGAGAGCGGCGGCGACAGCCAGCTCGTCCTCGACGACGGACCGCACGGCAACCCCCGTCGCCGCCCGATCGCGTTCCGCGACCACCCGACCGACGCCGACAGGGAGCACGTCACCGCGGTTCACGTCGCCCGCCGGCTGCGCCCGGGCAAGTACACGGTCCGCGACCACGACACCCGGCGACCGGCGTCGTACGAGCTCGTGGCGAGCGCCTCCGGCCCAGGCGGCGTCGAGGAGCGGCTCGAGCGGTTCCACTACGTGCCCGGGGCGTTCCTGTTCGAGAGCGACCGGGGTGAGAGCACGCCTGCCGCCGATGACAAGGGCAAGTACCGCGCGGACGAGTCCGAGGGGGCCGCGCTCGCGCGGCGGCGGCTCGACGCGAAGCGCGCCTCGGCCCGCGAGATCACCTTCGAGACCAGCGCGATCGATCTCGCGCCGGGCACCGTCCTCTCGTTCCTCGACCATCCGAAGGCCGAGCTCGGCCCGGACAGGGCGCTCCTCGTCCTCGAGTCGACGCTCACGGGAGAAATCCCGGGCGGCTTCCGGCACGCGTGCCGGGGCGTGACCGCGGACGCCCCGTACCGCCCGCCGCTCGGCACGCCGAAGCCGCGCGTCCAGGGGGTCGAGTGCGCCACCGTGGTCGGCGCGCCCGGCCAGGAGATCCACGTCGACGAGTTCGGCCGCGTGCGCGTGCAGTTCCACTGGGACCGCGAGGGCCAGATGAACGACGGGTCGTCGTGCTGGATCCACGTGAGCCAGCCGTGGAGCGGCGCCGGCTTCGGCGGCACCAGCCTGCCGCGCGTCGGCCAGGAGGTGATCGTCGACTTCCTGGGCGCCGATCCCGACCGCCCGATCATCACGGGCCGGGTGTACACGAACCTCCAGAAGACGCCGTACAAGCTCCCCGCGAACAAGACGCAGAGCGGCTGGAAGAGCAGCTCGTCGCCCGAGACCGGCGGCTACAACGAGATCATGTTCGAGGACGCGGCAGGCCAGGAGCTCGTCCGGATGCAGGCGGAGCGCGACCTGCACAAGACCGTCAAGCGCGACGAGGAGGTCACCGTCGGCAACGATCGCGTGAGCGCGATCGGACACAACGAGGATCAGACCGTCGGCAACGACTTCGCGAAGCAGGTGATGAACAACGCGCGCGAGGTGGTCGGAATGAACCGATCGCGCGCCGTGGGCAACAACGAGACGGTGGAGATCGGCAGCGTGCAGGCGACCCGGGTCGGGGACAGGGTCGAGATCGTCTGCGGCAAGTCGAGCATCGTGCTCGAGAAGTCGGGCAAGATCGTGATCTCGGGGACCGACATCACGGTCCACTCGAGCGGCCACACGCAGGTCTACGGCGATCCGATCGACCTCAACTAGTCGTCCTCTCTAGGCCTCCGCCGCCCTGCGCATCGCCGCGCGCACCTCCTGGGCCGCGCTCGGATCCTTCACGATCCTCTCCAGCCACACGCGCCGGAGCCGGAGCAGCACGCCGTCGGGCAGGCCGAGCTCCGCGCGCGTCTGGGCCTCGTTCCCGCGCTCGGACGCGATCACGAGCCGGGCGTACTCGTCCGCCTTGATCGGCCCTCGCTCGGCCTCCAGCGCCGCGATGTACGCCGCGTCGTACGACGAGAGCAGCCGCCTCTTTCCGCGCCCCACGTCGGCGCGGATCGCGTCGAGCCAGTGCGCGTGCAGCGCCTCCCACGTGTCCGTCGAGAGCGCCTCCGCCGCGAGGATCGCGTCCAGCGCCTCGGGGCGCTTCGCGAGCCGCGCCGCGATCGCCGCGCACCGCGCGAGGGGGTACGGTTCGACCGGCAAGGCCGGCTCTGACGGCCCCTCGGCGGGACGCTGCTCGGGGACAGCCGCGGGATGTCGCTCGGCGCCGGCGGCGTCGGGCGCGGTCGCCGCCGCCCGGACGGGCTCCGCGACGTGCATCGCCGCGAGCCGCGTCGGCAGCGGGAGCGGCGCTGGCGGCGCCGGCGGCGCGCGCGGCGTCGGCGGCTCTTCCTCCGGCTCGTGCTCGTGCGGCGCGAGCGAGCGACCGGGGGATCGCTCCGGCGGGAGTGCGTGGAACGGGAGCGCGGGCCTCG
>JAICEP010000178.1 GCA_025924095.1 Sorangium sp. | reverse complement strand
GGTGCTCCGGACCGCGCGCGAGGGCGTCCTCGAGCGCGTCCGGCCCGTCGCGCTCGGCCGCGTCCTCGAAGCCGCGGAGCAGGACGCCGAGCGCGTCAAAGGCCCGATCCGCGAGCGCGCCCGCGACGTCTACCTGCTGCGCCCTGCTGTCCCCGGGGACGGGCTGATCCATGCCGAGCCCCGGAGTGTACGCGAGCGTCGCGCGATCCGCTGCAGGTTCTGCCTGACGAACGTCACGAGCGGCCGGACCGCCGGCCGAACTCGAATGGAGCTGTTTCAGTCTTCCTCGCGCGCGCTCCCCGGGCGCTTGACGGCCGTCGGGCAGAGCCCAATAGGGCGTTTCCCAAGCTCATTCCTGGTGCCGTGATGGAGAAGAATTCGAACACACAGGATCTGAGCCATAGAGGTACAGAGGACGCAGGGGTTCTTCGTCCTCTCCTCCGTGCCCACCGCCCCGGTGACGCGGGAAGTCGTCGACCAGGTCGACGATGATCTGCCCTGGGCTCGACATCCGAACGTACCCGTGCGTCGCTCCTTCAGGCTTGCTGTGCGTTGCGGCGCACATCCTTTGCTTCCCTTTACCTGCTACCTGCCTCCCTACGGCCTCCCTTCCACCTGCCTTCGACCTCCATGAGCTCCCTGTCGCGGAGCTCGTGCGCCTGTTCCGCGCGCGATCGCTGTCGCTGCGGGAATGGCGTCTCCACTCGAGGCTGCGCGCTCCGGCTGCAGGCCTACCAGCGCCAGCACCAGCCCGCCTGCATGCCACCCGCGTCGTGGCCTCGAACCTCATGGAGGATCCGGGCGCGCCGGCAAATCATCGCGACCGACAGGGACCAGGTGCATGCCTGTTGCAAATTTCTATTGAAGGTCCCGCCGACTCTCATGGTAGGGTGGTCCTGCTCGGGGGGAGACGCCCTGTAGGTAGGTGTGTAAGTAGGTGGAAGAGGGGGAGTCATGGTGGCCATGCGCGATGGCACGGCCGCGCCATGTGCGCTGAATCGGATCGAGGGGGGGCAACGATGCTTCGGAAGAAGATTCTGCTGGTCGACGATTCTCCGACCATCCTGCGTATCGAGCAGATGGCGCTGAGCAAGCACTACGACCTCATCACGGCGAACGACGGCGGCCAGGGGATCGAAGTGGCCTTGGAGCAGCGGCCGGATCTCATCCTCCTTGATGTCGTCATGCCGCACATGAACGGGTTCGACGCCTGCCGGCAGCTGCGCGCGGATGATGCGACGCGCAGCACGCCGATCCTGCTCGTCACCAGCCGGAGCGATGTCGCGCACATGGAACAGGGATTCCGGTGCGGCTGCTCCGATTTCGTCACGAAGCCCATCGACACGATGGAGCTCCTGGAAAAGGTCAGGAACTGCCTTGGCGACTGACACGGCGGCGAGGGCATCCGAGGGCACACGTCTCGCCCCTTCCAGCGGCGACGATGGATCCGTACCCCTGCCCGACGATGTCGGCGGAGAGGAGAGGACCAGTCCGTCCGACCCAAGGGCGCCGTCCGCGGGACCGCCCAGCTGGCGCTCGTTGCCGGCGGAGGCCCAACACATCATGCCAGGCCAGCTGTTCGCCTCGCCTGAGCCGACCATGGTGACCACCATCGTTGGGTCCTGTGTGGCGATCTGCCTCTGGGACGCTACCACCGGCGTCGGCGGGATGAACCATTACGCGCTTCCGGAATGTCCAGGCCAGAGGGTGGCGTCGGCCCGCTTCGCCGAGTTCGCATGCCAGCGCCTCCTCGAGCGCCTCGTGGAGCTCGGGGCCTCCAGCCGGGCGCTGCAAGCGCGCGTCGTCGGGGGCGCCTGCCTCATCTCCGCGTTCCGGGAGCGCGGCACCCACCTCGGCGCCCAGAACGTGGATGCCGGGCTCGCGTTCCTGCGCGCGGAGCGGATATGGATCGCCCAGCTGGACACGGGCGGCGACCGGGGACGCAAGATCGTCTTCCGGACGAGCGACGGCGCCATCTCGATCCAGCCTCTGTGAGCCGCATGGACTGCGATCGCGACGAGCTGCTCCAGACGTTCATGCCAGAGGCGCACGAGATCCTCGACGAGATCGAGCGCGCTCTGCTGCAACTCGAGACCGGCCGCGACGCTCACGAGGTCCTCCAGCGCATCTTCCGCGCCACCCATACGCTCAAGGGGAGCGCCGGCTCGGTAGGCCTCGGCGGCTTGAGCGAGCTCGGGCACGCCGCCGAGGACGTCATCGAGGCGCTCTGCCGCGGCGAACTCCCGCTCTCGACGCCTGTGGTCTCGCTGCTGCTCGAGACGGTGGACGCTGCCCGCCGGCTCGTCGCCGAGGTCGAGCGGGGGCAGGCCGAGCGCAGCACCTCGTACAGAGAGGTCGTCGCGCGCCTGGAGGAAGCGCGGCGCGGAGGGCTGAAGGCGAAAGAGGACGCGGGGGCGGCGAGCGCGCGCCGCGCGACCGAGGATGACGCGGAGGGAGCGACGAGCCTCAAGAGCATCCGTGTCGCCGTCGAGAAGCTGGATCGCATGGCGGATCTCATCGGAGAGCTCACCCTGGGCCGGAACAGGATCGCTCGGACGCTCCGCGCGGTGCGCGGCGAGGCCGGCGCTGCGCTGCGCGACGAGATGGAGGAGCAAGACCGGCTCTGCAAGGAGCTGGAGGAGGCGGTGCGCGCCGCGCGCATGGTGCCGGTCGGCCCCTGGTTCCGGTACTACGAGCGCACGGTGCGCGATCTCGCCCACGCGCACGGCAGGCAGGCGCGCCTGGTCGTCGTGCACGGCGACGTCGAGGTGGACACGGCCGTGGTCGAGCGGTTCCGGGACGCCCTGACGCACCTCCTGCGCAACGCGATCTGTCACGGCATCGAGCCGCCCGAGGCGCGGCGAGCTGCGGGCAAGGACCCCTGCGGCATGATCACCCTGCACGCCGCGCACGAGCGGGGCGGCATCGCGCTCCGGATCTCCGACGACGGCGCCGGGATGAGCCGCGAGCGCATCGCCGCCCGCGTCTGCGCGCTGGGGAGGCACCCGGCGCCCGAGACGCTCCCCGATCATGAGCTCTTCAGCCTCGTGTTCGAGCCCGGGTTCTCCACAGCGACGGAGTCGTCTCACCTGGCGGGGCGCGGCATGGGCATGGATGTCGTGCGGCGCAGCGTGGAGTCGATCCAGGGTACGATCCGGATCGAGAGCCGTGAAGAGCACGGCACGTCGCTGTCGATCCAGCTCCCGCTCACCCTGGCCACCATCGAGGGGCTCTCCGTCGGGATCGGCGGCGAGCGGTACGTGATCCCGCTCCGCGCGGTGCTCGCCTGCTGCGATCTGCCTCGCGGCACGCTCGCGCACGGCGGCGCCCAGGGGCTCATGATCCGGCGCGGACGCGCGCTGCCGTGCGTCCGCCTCCGGGCGCTCTTCGGGCTCGGCGGATCTCCCCCGCCGGATGAGCGCGTCGTCGTCGTCGCGCACGACGGCGCCGAGGCCGGCCTCGTGGTCGACCTCCTCGACGGCGAGGGGCGCACGGTGGTCAAGCCGCTGGGCCAGCTGTTTCGCCGTGTCCGGGGCATCTCCGGCTCGACTATCCTCGGCGACGGCAGCGTGGCGATGATCCTCGACGTCGACGCGTTGCTCGGCGGCGTCCTCGGGGACCTCGGCCCGGTCGACGCTCCCGACGAGCGCAGGGCAGCGCCATCGGCCGCCGGAGGCAGCCCAGGATGAGCCGGCGTCCCGGCGCGCAGGGCGCCTGTTTGCCATCTCTCCCCATGGAGGCGTCATGATCTCCGACGCGTCGAGCCCCGTAACGCAATACGTCTCCTTCATCATCGCGGGGGACGAGTACGCGGTGAACATCCTCCGGGCGCGGGAGATCGTCGAGCACAGCGTCACATCGCGGGTCCCGATGATGCCAGCGTGCATCGTCGGCGTCATGAACCTTCGGGGCCGCGTCGTGCCGGTCATCGATCTCGCGGTCAAGCTCGGGCTGCCGCCGACGAGGGTGAGCCGGTGGACGTGCGTCCTCATCGTCGAGACCGAGCTCGACGGCGAGAACACCCGCCTCGGCCTGCTCATCGACGGCGTGGGCGATGTGCTCACGCTCTCCGAGGACGAGATCGAGCGCGCGCCGGCCTTCGGCGCGCAGGTGCGCGTGGATCAGCTGCTCGGGATGGCGAAGGTGGGCCAGAAGCTCGTGCTGCTGCTCAACATCGACCGCATCCTCTCTCCGGCGGAGCTCTTGGCCCCGGCGACGCCCGGCCCCTCGGCCCCCGGGGCCCCGCCGGCGCTCCCAGGCAGCCACGGTGCGCCGGCCGGCGAAGGGGACAGGCCATGATTTCGCTCGCCGAGCTGGGCCCGCGCGTCCTCAGCGACGAGGAGTTCGCGCTGTTCCAGAGGCTCGTCAAGCGCGTCTCGGGCATCGCGCTCGGCCCGCAGAAGAAGCCGCTCCTGCTCTGCCGCCTCGGGCCCCGGCTCCGCGCGCTCGGGCTCCGCAGCTTCGGCGAGTACTACCGCCGCGTGACCGCGCCGGGCGGCGAGGGCGAGCTCGTGCACATGCTCGACTGCATCTGCACGAACGAGACCCATTTCTTCAGGGAGCGCGATCAGTTCGAGCTCCTCGAGCGCGAGATCCTCCCGGCGTGGCACGAGAGCGCGGGCCACGGAGCGTCCTTCGCGCGCGGCCGCCGCCCGCTGCGCGCCTGGAGCGCGGCCTGCTCGACCGGGGAAGAGCCCTACTCGATAGCGATGTCGTTGCTCGACAGCCTGCCCTCCCGGGATCGCAGCGACGCGGCGGGACAGGCGCCGCCATGGACCGGCGTCGCGTCGACCGGCGCTCCGGGGATCTGCATCCTCGCGACGGACCTGTCCGTCCGCGCGCTCGACCAGGCGCAACGCGCGGTGTGGCCGATCGAGCGGGCCTCGGAGATCCCGGAGGAGCGCCTGCGCACCTACATGCTCCGCGGGACGGGCGCGAGCGCGGGCCTGATGAAGGCCCGGCCGGAGCTGCGCAGGCTCATCACCTTCCGGCGCTTCAACCTGCTCGACGCGGCACCCAGGCGATTCGGCCTGTTCGATCTGATCTTCTGCCGGAACGTCCTCATCTACTTCGACGCCGCGACGAAGGCGTCGATCGTGGCGAGGCTCATCGCCAGCCTCGCGCCTTCAGGGTACCTGTTCCTCGGACACGCCGAGGGCCTCCACGGGGCGGACCACCGCGTGCGATGCGTCGCGCCATCCGTTTATCGGCTCCAGCCCCCGGCGGGGCTCGAAGGAAGCCGCAAAACATCTAGCCCGGAGCATGCATCATGCTTGCGCATATCGGAGTAGGCCGGAAGCTCTACCTCGGCTTCGCCGCCATGGTCGTCATCGTCCTCGGACTGGCGGGCACGGCCTACACGAGGTTCGCGGAGCTCGACGAAGCCCGCTCATGGGACCAGCACACGTACGAGGTGATGCTCACGACGAGCGAGATCATGGAGTCGCTGCTCGACATCGAGACAGGGGAGCGTGGCTTCGTCATCACCGGGGTGGAATCGTTCCTGGAGCCGTACCGCCGCGGGCGCGACCGGTTCGAGCAAAGCATGAGTCGTGCCCGGGAGCTCACCAGGGACAACCCGCGCCAGCAGGCGCGCCTCGAGAAGGTCGACAAGCTCCACGACGAGTGGCTCTCCTCCGTGCTGGAGCCGATCATCCAGCAACGCCGCAGCGCGGACGAGGTGAAGGCGCCGGCGGATCGCGCCGTCGAGGAGGTCAGGAAGGGGCGCGAGAAGAGCCTCATGGACCAGATGCGCGCGGCGCTCAAGGAGATCGACGGCGAGGAGATCGCCCTCCTCGGCCAGCGGCAGGCGGCGACGAACGCGCTCGTCAAGACGATGTACGTGACGCTGCAGATAGGAGGTCTGCTCGCGATCGCCGTCGCCGCCGTGCTCGCCGTCGTCTTCAGCAGGATGATCCTCTTGCCGCTCACCCAGGCGGTGTCGATCCACCAGCGCATCGCCGAGGGCGACTTCACGGGCGACGTCAAGGTGAAGAGCTCCGACGAGTTCGGCCAGATGCTCGGCGCCGTGAAGGCCATGTCGGAGCGCCTGGCGGGCCTCATCGGCGAGGTCCGGAGCGGCGCGATCTCGGTCTCCTCGGTCTCGGTGCAGCTCTCGGCGACGGCGCAGAGCCTGTCGCAGGGCACCAGCGAGCAGGCGGCGTCCGTGGAGGAGACGATGGCCAGCCTGCAGCAGCTGAGCGGCACGATCGCGAAGAACGCCGCCAACTGCAAGCAGGTCGAGGAGACGGCGCACCGGAGGACGAGGGACGCGGAGCAGAGCGGTCAGGCGGTCCGGGAGACGGTCGAGGCGATGAAGGCGATCACCCAGCGGATCGTGATCATCGAGGAGATCGCGTACCAGACGAACCTGCTCGCCTTGAACGCCGCGATCGAGGCGGCTCGCGCGGGCGAGCACGGCAAGGGGTTCGCCGTGGTCGCCACGGAGGTGCGGCGGCTGGCCGAGCGAAGCCGGGATGCGGCGAAGGAGATCGGCTCGTTCGCCGCGTCGAGCATCGTCGTCGCGGAGCGCTCGGGACAGCTCATCGCGGAGCTCGTCCCGTCGATCCGGGAGACCGCGGAGCTGGTGCAGGGCGTCGCCGTGGCATCCAAGGAGCAGTCGAACGGCGTGGCCCAGATCAGCGGGGCGGTGGAGATGATAGAGCAGTCCACGCAGCGCAACGCGGCGATCTCCGAGGAGCTCGCCAGCACGGCGGCCGAGCTCTCGGCGCAGGCAGAGCAGCTTCAGAACGTGATGGCGTCGTTCCGCCTCGCGCAGGAGAGCGACGGCGACCCGGGCCACAGGCCCGCGGCGCCGGGGCGTCTACCGGACCGCCGCGGCGGCAGGGCGCTGTGGAGGCCGCCGCAGAAGGGCCCCCCGAGCGGCGGCGCATCGAGCAACGGGCGCGTGCCGCACGCCGCGGGCGATCAGGACTTCGTCCCGTTCTAGCTCCTGTCGGAGAGGGGGATCCGCGGCGCCGCCCGGCGGCGCTGCGCGGGTCAAAGATGGATGTTGAGCTCGTAATGGCCGGAGTCCGACGTGCCGGAGCCGTCGAACTGGCTCACGTTGAGCGCGTAGTCGCCCTCCTCGCCGCTCGTGTCGACGCTGATCAGGACCGCCTGGCCGGCGTCGAGCAGCACGAGCGCGCGCGAGCTCCTCCCGTCGCTGGCGCAGGCTATCTCGGGACCCCTGCACCCGCCCAGGCGCACGGACAGGACCGTCTCGATCGTGGAGCCCACGGTGTTGATGTCGTAATATCCCTCCGCGGGCGCGGTGAAGGCATAGGTCACCTCGCCGCCGGGGTCCCCGCCGCACTCGGGCGTCAGGACATCGAGAGAGCCTTCATTGTTGCCCGTGACCGTCTGAGGGACCGAATCGCCGAGATCGAAGAGCGGGCACGGCGGCACCTCCTGCTGGGTGACGTGGAGCGTGTACTCCCCGCTCGCTTCGTAGCTGTCCACGGCGACGATCACGGCCTGACCGGCGGAGAGGGGCAGGGTCAACCGCGAGTGGGTGACGGCCCCCTCGGGGTCGGCGTCGTCATTGCACTTGAGCGAGGGGCCGGCGCATGAGCCGTCCCGCACGTCCAGGAGCGTGTCGAACGTCGAGCCCTCGGTGTCGAAGGTATAGAGGGCGTAGGCCGGGGCGGTGAACAGGTAGGTCGCCTCGGGAGCCCCGAAGTAGCCGCAGACCGGCGCGAGGGCATCGGGGAGACCCGCGGTCGTGCCTGTGACCATCTGCGGCGCCGTCGAGCCGAGATCGATGAGGGGGCACGCCGCCTCGGTGACCTCGAGCGCGTAGTCGCCCGTCTCGCCGTAGCTGTCCAGCGCGATGACCGCGGTCTCGCCGGCCGCGAGCGGGAGCACGGCGCGCGCAGGCTGGGACGAGCCGTCGAGGCACGTGATGACCTCGCCCCGGCACCCTTCGCGGCGCACCTCCAGGAGGACGGGGAAGCTCGATTCCGTCGCATCGAACACGTACACGCCGTCGTGCCGCGCGGTGAAGCCGTAGGTGGCCTCGCCGCCGCTCGTGGGCGAGAAGCACGCCGAGAACACGTTCGGGAGGTCCTCGTTGTTCCCGGTCACCGTCTGCGGGACCCTCGAGCCGAGGTTCACCGCCGGGCACGTCGGGGCTTCGAAGATCTCCAGCGTGAACTCGGGCAGCGGGCCGCTCGGGCTCGCCACGGCGACGAGCGCCGTCTTCCCGGCCTCGAGCTCCGCGACCGCGCTCGCCTGGCTGGAGCCGTACGCGCACGCGAGCGACTTGCCGGTGCAGGTGCCGTCGTCGAGGACCTCGACGATCAGCTCACGGGAGGCGGCGCGCCCGCTGAAGACGTAGAGGCCGTCCTCGGGGGCCGTGAAGGTGTACGTGGCGTCCTGGCTCGAGGCGATGTCGCACTCGGCGTACACGGAGTCCTCGAGCCCGAGGGTCGAGCCCGTCACGGTCTGCGGGACGACGGGCTCCAGGGCGGTCGGCGCGCACACGATCGGCCCCGGCTCGGTCACGCGCAGCGTGAAGTCGCCCTCCGCGCCGCTCACCACCACCAGGACGGGCTCGCCCTCGGCGAGATCGACGGCGATCTGCGACTGGAGGCTCCCCGCATCGTCGTTGCAGGCCAGCTCGGCGCAGGTGTCCGCCCGCAGCGCCCCGAGCGCCGTGTCGTGGGAGGCCTCGAAGGTGTCGAACAGGTAGGTCCCCGCGTGGGGCGCGGTGAACAGGAACGTCTGATCGGCCGCGCCCGACCCCGCGCAGCTCAGCGAGCGGCCGTCGTCGGCGCCGAATGTCGTGCCGCCGACCCGCTGAGGGACGCCGGAGCCGATGTCCTGGGAAGGCTCGGCGCTGCACCCGCATCGGCCGTCCTCGCACGGCCGCCCGGGGTCGCAGGCGCGGTCGCACCGGCCGCAATGCTGCGGATCGGCGGTGAGGTCGACGCAGCTGCCGGCGCAGTCGGTGAGGCCCTCCAGGCACGTCCGCTGGCACAGGGCCCCGGCGCACGCGCGGCCCGGCTCGCACGGCTCACCGCACTTGCCGCAATGGTTCGGGTCGGTGCGCGTGTCGACGCAGGCGCCGTCGCAGCGCTTCACGTGGCGGTCGTCGCCGCACGCCAGCGGGCCGCCGCCCACGCCGTCGGTGCCGCCGCCGCCGCCACCACCCCCCCCCTTGCCCCCCTCCTCGCATGCGCCGTCGATGCACGCCTCCCCGGCCGGGCACGCCACGCCGCACGCGCCGCAGTTCGCGTGATCGGAGCGCAGCGCCACGCAGACCCCGTCGCAGGCCGAATCGGGAGGAGCGCAGACCTCCGCCGAGCTGACGTCGCTGGAGCACGCGGAGGTCGCCGCGAGGACCGCGGCTGGGAGCCAGAGCACGGCCGCCGACAGCGCGTACCTGAAGCGAAGACCGTCTCTGTTCATCGGCATCCCTCTGCGGCATGCGCCATCGGGGCGCCTGGGCGGGCGGCGGATCGGTGCTCTAGCGGATCGTGCCCCACCTCGGGAAGTCAGGTCAAGGCGCCCGGGCGCGGCCGAGCCCGCCGGACGAGGCGCTTTCCCGCTTTCCAGGACGCCGCTCGTGTCAGGGCGACAACGGCGCCACCCCTTGCTAGAACCGCCCGCATGATGCGGCCCGCGCGCCCTGAAGTCCTCGCCCCGGCCGGTGATCGCGCCGCCCTCGAAGCCGCCGTGCGCGGCGGGGCCGATGCCGTCTACTTCGGCCTCCGGGGGGGCGCCGCCGGCGCCGGCGCGGCGGCGGCCTCGCCCTTCAACGCCCGCGCCCGGGCCGCGAACTTCGACGCAGCGGAGCTCGCGGAGACGATGCGCTTCCTCCACGCCCACGGCGTGAAGGGCTACGTCACCCTGAACACGCTCGTGTTCGACGACGAGCTCCCGGCGGTCCGCGGCGCGATCGAGGCGTGCGCCTCGGCCGGCGTCGATGCGGTCATCGTCCAGGACCTCGCGGTGATGCGCCTCGCGCGGGCGCTCGCGCCCGGGCTCCCGATCCACGCCTCCACGCAGATGACCTGCACCGACGCGGCCGGCGTCGAGCTCGCGCGGTCGCTCGGCGCCGCGCGGGTCATCCTCGCCAGGGAGCTCTCGGTCGACGACATCGCCGCCATCCGCCGGGCGACCGACGTCGAGCTGGAGGTCTTCGTCCACGGGGCGCTCTGCATCGCCTACTCGGGGCAGTGCCTCACGAGCGAGGCGATCGGCGGCCGCAGCGCCAACCGCGGCGCCTGCGCCCAGGCCTGCCGCCTGCCCTACCGCCTCGTCGTCGACGGCGCGCTCCGCGACCTCGGCGACGCGGCGTACCTCCTCTCGCCGGAGGACCTCGACGCCACCGACGTCATCCCCGACCTCGTCGCGCTCGGCGTCGCCTCCGTGAAGATCGAGGGGCGCCTCAAGGG
Organism: Sorangium sp.; assembly: GCA_025924095.1. GTDB lineage: Bacteria > Myxococcota_A > Polyangia > Polyangiales > Polyangiaceae > Sorangium. The sequence continues at coordinate 820 of JAICEP010000178.1, read as the reverse complement.
CCCCGAGTACGTCGGCGCCACCGCGCGGCTTTACCGCGCCGCCATCGACGCGGCGCTCGGCGCCGGGGCCGGCCCCGGGGCGATGGACCGCGAGGCGGCGCTCCAGGCGTTCTCGCGCGGCTCGGGGCCCGGCTTCCTGCGCGGCGTCGACCACCAGCGCCTTGTCGACGGCCGCACCTGCGACCACCGCGGCATCGAGGTCGGCGAGGCGCGCGGCGCCGGCCGCCGGCGCGGCCACGAGGTCGTTGTCGTGCGCGCCGCCCGGCCGCTCGCGCGCGGCGAGGGGATCCTCGTGGAGGGCGGCTTCGCCGGCGAGGGCGAGATCGGCGGCCGCATCTGGGGCCTGTGGGCCGACGGCCGCGAGGTCGAGCGCGCGCCGGCGGGCGGCGACGTCGAGGTGTGGCTCGGCCCGGACCGGCCCCTGCCGGACGACGTGCTGCGCGGCGCGCGCGGGCTGCGCGGGCGCCGGGTCTTCCGCACGAGCGACCCCGCCGGCGCGCGCGCGGTCCGCGAGGCGCTCGATCGCGCCCCGCGCCGCGTGGCGATCGACGTCCGCCTGGAGGGCCGCCTCGGCGAGCGCCCGCGGCTCTCGGCGGCGACCGAGGACGGCGCGTCGGCCGCCGTCGAGGTCGACGCCGCGCTCGGCCGCGCCGACAGGTCGCCGCTCGACGAGGCCACGCTGCGCAAGCAGCTCGATCGGCTGGGCGACACGCCGTTCGTCCTGCGCGGCGTCGGGCTGTCGCTCGACGGGCCGGCGCTCGTGCCGCCGTCGGCGCTGAACCGCGCCCGCCGGGCGCTCGTCGCGGCGCTCCTCGAGGCG
>JAICEP010000177.1 GCA_025924095.1 Sorangium sp. | reverse complement strand
TGTCGTCCTCCATCAGGCCGACGGAGACGCACCAGAACGGGTGACCGTGGACGAAGTTCGTCGTGCCGTCGAGCGGATCGACGTACCAGACGAGCCCGCCGCGCGGCTCCGTGGCGCGCGCGGCGCTCTGCTCCTCGCCGACGACGGCGATGCCCGGCGTGAGCGCGCCGAGCCGCGCGACGAGCAGGTCCTCGCTCGCCTGGTCGAACTGGGTCACGAGATCGCGCGGCGCCTTCTCCGCCACGCGCAGGCCGCCCGCGCCCGCGCGGAACCCGGCCTGCACGAGCGCCGCTGCCTCCTCGGCGACGCGCAGCGCGATCCCGGAGAGCTCGATCAGCTCCGCTGGCCCGCGCCCGCTCATCGCGACCTCGCCGACAGCGCGCCGCGGAGCTTGTCGTAGATGCCGCCGAACGCCCCGTTGGACAGGAGCGCGACCGTGTCGCCCTCCTGCGCGTCGCGCGCGATCGCGGCGACGATCTCGTCCACCGAGCCCGCCGTCTCTGCGCGCCTGCCCGCCTGCTCCAGGTCGCGCACCAGCCGGTCGAGGTCGAGCCGCTCGCCCGCGGCGATGTCCGGCCGCCCGAGCGGCGCGAGCACGACGCGATCGGCCGCGCCGAAGGCGCGCGCGTAGGGCTCCTGGTGGAGGGCGCGGCACGCGGTCGCGCTGCGCGGCTCGAACACCGCCCACAGCGCGCCTTCCGGGTGCCGGGACCGGAGCGCGCGGAGCGTCTCGTCCACGGCGGTCGGGTGGTGCGCGAAGTCGTCGTAGACGCGGACCCCGCGCGCCTCGAACAGGAGGTCCTGCCGGCGCCGCACGCCCTCGAAGCTGGCGAGCGCCGCGGTCACGGTCGAGAGCGGCGCGCCGAAGCCCTGCGCCGCGGCCGCGATCGCGGCGACGGAGTTGCGCACGTTGTGGTGCCCCGGCATCTTCAGGGCGACGCGCCCCGCCATGACGCCGCCGGCGTACAGATCGAACGACTGGCCGTCGGCGCCGGCCTCCGCGGGCGCGGCGAGCCAGTGCGGCGGCTTCCCGTGCGTGTCGTCGCCCTCGAGCGCGAACCAGGCGACCTCTGCGCGCGCCGACCGCGACACCACCTCGACGACGCGCGGATCGTGCGCGGCCGCCACGAGGAGCCCCGTCTCCGGGATCCGCTCGACGAACCCGCGGAACGCCGCCTCGTACGACGCGGCGTCGGGGTAGATGTCGACGTGATCGTGCTCCACCGACGTGACGATGCCGACCTCGGGTCGGTAGTGCCAGAACTTCGGCGTCTTCTCGAAGAAGGCGGTGTCGTACTCGTCGCCTTCGACGACGAACGGCGTCCTGCGGCGATCGGCGCCCGCCTCGTTGAGGAGCGGCAGGCCGCGGCGGTCGCTCGCCGAGGAGGCGCTCCGCGGAAGCCGGAAGCTCGCCTCGAAGTTCTTCGGCAGGCCGCCGATGAGGAAGCCGGGGTCCCTGCCGGCCTCGTGCAGGAGCCACGCGCACATCGAGCTTGTCGTCGTCTTGCCGTGCGTGCCGGCCACGACGAGCGGCGAGCGGCCGGTGAGCATGGCGTCCGCGAGCGCGTGCGCCATCGTGGTCACCCGCAGGCCTCCGTCGATCGCGGCGCGCGCCTCGGGGTTCGTCGGGCGGCAGACGTTGCCGATCACGACGAGATCGGGCCGAGGGTCGAGGTGCGCGGGGTCGAACCCGGTCATGAGCCGGATGCCCCACCGCTCGAGGGCCGGCCCCATGGGCGGGTAAAAGGAGACGTCGGACCCCGAGACCTCGTGCCCCGCGGCCCGGAAGAGCCCCGCCAGCGCACCCATGCCGGTGCCCGCGACGGCGACGAAGTGGACGTGCATCGCGGCGCAGTGTGCCCGAGCGCCCTCGGAGGGCAAGGGGGCTCCCGCGCGAGAGCTCGCCAGGCCGCGGTCCCCGCCGTGTCCGCACATCCGCACAAGGCCTCCGCGTCATCAAACATCGACTCTGCGCGGCCCGGCGTGCTCGCAGGTCATGAGTCCGGAGCCGCCTCCAAATCAAGGTGGATCGACGAGCAGGAGCGGCCTCAACCGCTTGAGGGACCGCCGGCCCAGCCCCTTGACCCGCAGCAGGTCGTCGATCTTCCGGAAGCGCTTGAGCTTGGCGCGGAGCGCCAGGATCGCCGCCGCCTTGGCCGGACCGACGCCCGGGAGGCGCATGAGGTCCGCCTCGGTCGCGAGGTTCAGCACGACCTTTCCGTCCGCGGTCACGCCGCCGCCCGCCGGAGCGCCCGCCCCGCCATCGCCGGCCGGCGGCGGCTCTGCCGCTGCGGCCCCGGCGTCGGCGGCAGGCTCGGCGGTGGCCTGGGGCGCCGGGGTCCCGGCGGCGCCGAACGGCGCCGGGTCGCCGGCCACCATCGCCAGCCCGGCGGCCGGATCTGCCGGGCGCTCCGGGAGCAGGCTCAGCGCGTGCCCGGAACCCACGAGCGCAAGCGCGAAGAACCCCGCGACGTACGCCGCGACCTTGCCGCCCAGCGCGGTCCAGGCCGAGTCCCTCAGCGCTGCCAGCGCCCGCTCCCGCCACGGGCGACACGCCTCGGTGTCTTGCCCAGCATCAGCCCGCCCGTCGGGCGAGCCCGTCCCCTTCGATGTCGCTTGCATCGTGCCGCGCCTTCTTTCTGGTGCAAAGGACGTCGCCTCCGCGCACGCGAGCGGCGTTCGTCTCTCGGCGAGGCCGCCAAGCGAGCGGCATGCCGGCGCGCGATCGCCTGAAACCCTGGGCAAATCGCGGGCGTCCAGCGCGCCCGGCGTGGCGCCGCCATGGCGGAGGCGCACGGTACGGTCGAGCTCGCCTCCAGGGAGCTCGGGCGGCCCCCCGGGGAGGACGGGCGCCGCCGCCGGCAGGCCGGTGCCCCCGGGGGGGAGGACGGGCGCCGTGTCACGAGCGAGAAGCTCGGCTACCATCAGCGCCCCGGGCGCCCGGCGACCCGGCGGCATCCACCCCGCCGCAAGGCGCTCACCACGAGGTCTTATGCCCCACGATCCCCGTCGCTTTGTTGATCCCGGCCCTGCGGGTCGCTCGCGCCGAGCCTTCCTCGGCGGCCTCGCTGCCGGCACCGCGGGCGCCGTGCTCCTGGGCCCGACCGCGGCGCTCGCGGAAGCGCCGCCGAGCCTCGCGGCCACGCCGCCTCCCGGCTTCACGCCGCTGTCCATTCCCGGGAAGATCGTGAAGGTCACGAAGTCGAACTCGATGCAGCCGAACGGCCTCTGGCCCGAGGCGTCCGCGGCGAAGGCGATGCTCGAGCGGGCCATGGCGGAGCTCACCGGGAAGAGCGATCTCGGCGCCGCCTTCGGCCGCTTCGTCCACAAGGACGACCGCGTGGCGATCAAGGCCAACGGGATCGCCGGCCAGAAGGGCGCGACCATGGCCACCAACAAGGAGCTCGTGCTCGAGATCGTGCGCGGGGTGATCGCGGCGGGCGTCCCCGCCGAGAACGTCCTGATCTTCGAGCAGTACCCCTCGTTCCTCGCCGGCACCCGCTGCGCCGACCGCACCGCCAAGCCGGCCGCCGAGTTCCCGGCCGGGATCCGCGCCGCGGTGCACGAGAACAAGGACGCGGTGATGCCGAGCATCACGGTCTTCGGCATCCCCACCAAGTTCGTCCGCCCCTTCACCGAGGCGACCGCGGTGATCAACGTCTCGCTGATCAAAGACCACTCGATCTGCGGCTACACCGGCTGCCTCAAGAACATCACCCACGGCGCGACCATCAACCCGCACGCCTTCCACCAGCACACCGCGAGCCCGCAGATCGCCGAGCTCTACGCGCAGGACGTCGTGAAGAGCCGTGTCCGCCTGCACATCACGGACGGCTTCAAGCTCATCTACGACCAGGGCCCGCTCGACAAGAACCCGAAGCGGCGCGTCCTTCACGAGTCGGTGTACGCCACGACCGATCCGGTCGCCATGGATGTGATCGGCTGGGGCGTGGTCGAGACCTGGCGCAAGGAGAACGGGCTGCCCACGCTCAAGGAGGCGAGCCGGGAGCCTTCGTACATCCGCATCGCGGGCGAGTTCGGGCTGGGCGTCTTCGACAAGAATAAAATCGCGATGCGCGAGGTCCGATTGTAGCGGCGCTGCGGGATCCGCTCGCGGGACTGCCGTCGCTGAGAACCGCTTGCCGAGGCTCGTGTTGCCCATGCTCTGCTCCAGGCCGACTGCGCGATCTTCCACAGGGTGGGGGACCGCATCGGCGGTCCCTCTCCTCGCATTCCTCGCGGTCACCGCCTGCAGCAGCACCCCCCCGTCGAGGCCGCCGGGGTTGCCCCCGACGCCCGCGTCGATCACCCGCGAGAACCCGGGGGGCGACGCGGCCGACCCCGAGCGGGCCGCGCTCGAGCGGCTGCTGGCCGAGCCGTGGGGGAGGCGGCGGGACCGGTTCAACACGCTCGAGGTGCCGCTCGTCGACTGGCAAAGCTGGCGCCGGGTGCGGATCTGGACCCATCCGACGCGGGCGACCTTCCGGTACGGCGACGAGCACTACGCCGCCCTGACGGTCCTCTACTCGAGCACCGCGGGGCCGAGCGATCCCGACAGCTGCCTCGACGAGTTCTGGGCGAAGAACGCGGCGCTCGCCGACGGCTATGGCGTGCGGCTCGGGGAGGCGCAGATCCTCCGGACGACGCAGGAGATCGACGGCGAGGTGCGGCCGCTCGTGTTCAAGGTCCTCGACGGCAGCATCGCGTCGGTGTTCGCGAGCGACGAGTACGCCGGAGCGATCGCCGTCTACGAGTCGTGGCCGGGGACGTGCCTCGTGTCCGTGCTGGCCGTGAAGGCGAGCGAGCACCCCGAGCTCGCGCGCCGGGTGCGCGACCGCTGGATCGACGAGGGCGCCCCGAGGCTCCGGTGGATGTCCGGCATCACCGAGGCACCCAAGACCGACGCGCGCTGAGGCGCGGTCCGCACGTCGACGGGCGCGCGACGCCCCGCCGGGTCACGGAGCCATCGACGCCGGGCTCTCCGAGGTATCCGGCGACCAGGACGCGCCCTGGGCCATGCTGTGGCAAACGACCGAAGCGGCCGCGAGGAGCAGCGCGATCGCGACCAGCCAGGGGACCCGAAGCGGCGGCAGGACACGGCTGTCCAGCGCGACCTCGCTCTGCCGGTCGTCCGGGGCGGGGTCGGCTTCGCCCGTCTCCGGCGCGCCGCCGAGATCGTTCGCCGGCGTCGCCAGCATGGCGGCCATGGTCGTCTGATCCATGCCGCAGCGAGGCGGGGCCGCGGGCACGCCCAGCGCGGCCCGCTGGATGATGGCGCTCCGCTCGGACGGCGGCGCGCCGGGGATCGCGCGCCGCGCCTCCAGCGACCGCATGGAGGCCAGCGTCTGCGCAGGGAGGAGCGCGGTGAACGCTTCCATCATCTCCCTGCCCGACTGGTGCCGCGCGTCGGGCTCGAAGGCGAACGCCCGGGAGAAGAACGCATCGACCCCGGGAGGGAGCTCCGGCGCGAGCTCGGAGGCCCTGGGGAACGAGGTCTGGCAGATGTGCCTGACCAGCTCATTGATGTTGGTGCCGGCGAAAGGACACTGGCCGGTGATCGCGCGGTAGAGGATCACGGCCATCGACCAGAGATCGCTCCGGTAATCGACCTGCCTGGGCGCCATGGTCTGCTCGGGGCTCATGTACCGGGGGGTCCCGAGGACCATGCCTGTCTTCGTGATCCGGTCGCGCGAGCAAGACGACTTCGCGACGCCGAAGTCGAGCACCTTGAGCAGCTCATCGCCGCCCGAGCACGTGAGGAAGATGTTCCCCGGCTTCAGATCCCGGTGGATCACCCCCGCGGCGTGGATCGCATCGAGGGCCTTGCCGAGCTGCGTGAACAGGAGCGCCGCCTGCGCGAGCGGGAGCTTCGGCTCCCGTTCGAGGCGGCGGTTCAAGTCCTCCCCCTCGAGGTACTCCATGACGATGAACGCGCAGCCGCGATCGACCCCGTAATCGTACGTCTCGATGACGTAGGGGCTCCGGACGCGGGCGGACGCGCGCGCCTCACGCTCGAAGCGGGCGACCAGCTCCGGCTCCGTGGCGGCGAAGCTCCGGATGAACTTGATGACCACCCGCCGCCTGAGCTTGATGTCAAAGCCCAGCCAGAGGTCGCCCATGCCACCGCCGCCGAGCCTGCGCTCGAGGCGATACTTCTCCATGACGGCCCGACCTTCAGCAGTCTCCTTCATGGCTCCGCACCTGCCACCCAATGCCCAGGCCTGGGACAAGTGATCACCCGATTCCTGTCGAAGAGTCTACGCCAACGCTACTCCCAGTAGATGATATCGCAATCCGTCCAGGTCGTGCGGTGAAAACTTCCTGAAATGGAGCGTGTCGTTCGGATTCGCGCGATACGCATCTTGCGTTGGATGTGCGGGCGAGCGCGTCGACGGCGTGCGCCGGAGCGGCGCGGCGCTCGTGTCCCTGGAGGTGACTCCATGTAACTGGATGTCAGCCGAGGTGCGCCGGGAGGCGATCAGAGAATATCGAACGGGTAGGCGCGATCCGCATAGGCTCGCACCGCGATGGCCTTGCGCAGCTCGTCGTCGTTCTTCTGGAAGTCCGCGACATGCTGCCTGAGCCGCTTTTGCGCCATGCCGGTGAACACGGTTGTGAGATCGATCTCACGCCGCGCCCCCTCCTCGCCGCGCCGCTCGATGGCCCGGGTCGTACGTGAGATGCACGCGGCCATACAGTAGAGGTCGATGACCATCTCCGCGATGCGGCGCTGCGCATACTGCATCTCGGCGATCTCGCGCCCGTGCTTCCGGAGCATGTCCTCGCTGTGCGTGGCGAGCTCGGCGGTGTAGTCCTCGAAGATCACCGCCTCCCGGCTGAGCAGCGGGTGCGCCTTCGACATCCGCTCGCGCCCGAGCACCGACCGCGCCTTGCGGATCGCGAAGTCGCTGAGCAGGCCGAAGCCCTTGATGGGCTCTCGCATCGCCTTCGCCACGTCCGCGAGCGCCTTGCCCGGGCCGCTCATCCCGGAGAGCGCCATGAAACAGCGCAGGATCTCGTTCGTCCCCTCGAAGATCATGTTGATCCGCGCGTCGCGCAGGTGCCGCTCGTAGGGATAGTCCTGCATGTATCCGATGCCGGCCGCGATCTGGAGCGTCTCGTTGACCACGAACCACAGCGTCTCACTCCCCATGACCTTGCAGATCGCGCTCTCGATCGAGAAGTCCGGGACCTTGGCGTCGACGAGGCTCGCCGTGAGGTAGGTGATGGACTCGAGCGCGTACGTGTGCGCCAGCATCGTCGCGATCTTGTCCTTGATGAGCCCGAAATCGCCGATGCTCCGGCCGAACGCGCGCCGCTCCTGGACCCTGTCGAGCGCCAGGCGGATCAGCGTGTTGCACGCGCCCACGCACCCCGCCGAGAGCCCGAGCCGCCCGTTGTTGAGCACCTCGACGGCCACCTTGAAGCCCTTGCCGACGTCGCCGAGCACGTTCTCGCGCGGCACCCTCACGTCGTCGAAGAAGAGCTCCGTCGTCGACGAGCCCCGGATCCCGAGCTTGTGCTCGTCCGGGCCGTTCTTCACGCCCATGCCCCGCTCCACGATGAAGGCCGTGAGCTTCGGCTTGTTCCCCTCCTCGAGCGCGGAGGTCCGGGCGAACACCGTGAAGACATCGGCGAGGCCGCCGTTCGTGATCCAGATCTTCGACCCGTTCAGCGTGTAGTACGAGCCGTCGGCCGACACCTCGGCGCGCGTCCTGATCGCCGCCGCGTCGGAGCCGGCGCCCGGCTCCGTCAGCGCGAAGGCCGCCATCCACTCGCCGGTCGCGAGCTTCGGGAGGTAGCGCTGCCGCTGCTCCTCCGTCCCGAAGAGCTGGATCGCCTTGAAGCCGATCGACTGGTGCGCGCCGAGCGTGACGGCGATCGACGCGTCGAGCCCGCCGACCTCCTGCATCACGCGCGCGTACGCCATGTTGCTGAGGTTGACGCCGCCGTGCTCGGACGGGACCTGCAGGCCCATCAGGCCGAGCTTCTTGATCTCGGCCAGGAGGCCGGGGTCGATGGCGTGCTCCCGATCGATCTTGGTGCTGTCGACGCTCGACGCGAAGAACCTCCGCACGCTGTCGAGCATCATCGACGTCGCCTCCCGCTCCTCGGCGGGCAGCTCGGGGTACGGGAAGATGATGTCCTCGGCGATGATGCCGTGGAAGAGGGCCTTCATGAAGCTCTGCTCGATCGTCGGGGGCATCGGACCGTCCTTTCAAGGGGCAGGCCGTCGCGCCTCCGCGCGAGCCGCGCGGCCTGCTCAGTGCGTCTTCTTCGGCGTCCGCACGGACTCCGCTGGGCGCTCGTCCTTCGTGGCCCCCCCGGCGTCGTCTCTGCCCGCGGGCGCCGCCGCGGCCGCGCCCCGCGCCGTCGAGGCGGGCGGCGGGGCAGCGCTCCCGTCCCGCCCCACCGCGCCGGACGGCGGCACGGGCGTGGGCGTCGTGGGGCGCGGCGTGGCCGTCGGCGGCGCCGGCGTGTGCCCGGCGCGATCGGCCTCGCGCTGCCACGGGTACTTGATGCGCCCGTGGTACATGTTGACCAGCGTCGACGCCATCCGGGTCGTCATGATGCGCAGGTCCTCGATCGTCAGCCCGGATTGATCGAGCTGGCCGGACGCGAGCTTCGAGAACATCACGCGCTGGATCATCTCCTCGAACTTCTTGTGCTCGGGGGGCCAGATGGTCCGCGACGCCGCCTCGATGGAGTCGACGAGCATCAGGATCGCCGTCTCCTTCGTCTGCGGCTTCATGCCGGGGTAACGGAAGTGCTCCTGCGTCAGGTCCTTCGGGTTCCCCTGCTCGACGCACTTGTGCCAGAAATACTCGACGACCTGCGTGCCGTGGTGGGTGTACGCGAACTCGACGACGGGCTCGGGGATGTTGCCCTCCCGCAGGATCTTCGTGCCCATCACGACGTGCGCCATGATGGCGTCGGCGCTCACCTCCGGCTCGAGATCCTCGTGCGGCGAGCGCTCGCCGGGCGCGAGGTTCTCGATGAAATACTTGGGCTGCACCGTCTTGCCGAGGTCGTGATAGTAGGCGCCCACGCGCGTCAGCAGGGCGTCGGCGCCGATCGCCGCGGCCGACGCCTCGGCGAGGTTCGCCATCGCGCGCGCGTGCTCCCAGCTGCCCGGCGCCTCCGCCGCCATCTTCTTGAGCAGCGGCTGCTCCAGATCGGTGAGGTCGAGCAGCTTGTCGCGGGGCACGTGCCCCATCGCCCGCTCGGCCGGCTCCCTGAGGCCCCGCCCGAGCACACCGACGATCAACCCCCCGCCGATGCAGGCCAGCACGTTCGACCCGAGCCAGCGCTTCAGATCCGCGACGAGGTCGAAGCCGCCCTCGAACAGCACGGTCAGCGCGACGAACCCGATCGCGCCGGCGAGGCCCGCGAGGCTGCCCGCGACGAGCAGCTGCCGCGAGCCCTTGCGCTTGAAGAAGAACATGGTCGCGGCGATGCCGCGCACGAGCAGCACCGACAGGAGGACCACGTCGAACCGGAGCAGCGACGCGGCGATGAACGCGACGCCCACCTCGACGAGGAACGCGGTCCGCCGATCGAACGCGATCGCCACCCAGAGCGGGAGCGCGGCGACGGGCATCCAGAACTCGGGCAGCGCCGTGAAGAGCAGGAGGAGCTTCGCGACGATGAGCGAGCCCGTCATCAGGACGAACATGCCCACCTGCGTGCGCAGCAGCCGCACCCGGTTCTGCCCGAAGCGACGCAGGTAGACCGTCAGCATCAGGCAGACGATGAGGTAGATGACGTACGTGCTCGCGACGCGCGCGCCGAGCCCGGGCTGGCGCATGCGCCGCACCGTCTCGTACGCCATCGCGGCGTCGTGGTCCTCGTTGTGCTCCGAGAGGACCGTGCCGCGCGGCACGATGACGCGCGCGTGCTCGTACGAGAGCGTGAAGCTCCCGTCGTGCGTGTCGCGCACGATCCGCGGCCCGTACGGGACCCGCAGCGTCAACGGCGCGGGCTCGCCCATCTCGGGCGCGAGCGACGGGATCAAGAGCTCGCCCACGCAGAGCACGGCGAAGAGCGCCGCGAAGAGGACGCTCAAGACGAAGCCGGCGAGGGGACCTGCCCGGATACGCGTGCGCAGCATGGAACCGCTCGGTCTCGTCCGCTGGATACAGCTTGAGAAACGGTTGACGGGGCGCGCTCGCGCGTCGCCCCGCCGCCACCGACGGCCGCGGGCGGTCGCCGATGTCAAGGTGTGGGCGGGACCCTAGCAAAGAAGCGCGGCCGAGTCAGCGTCGCGCGGAGCGCGACCCCCGGGCGCCGAATGTCGGCGCCGGCGCGCCGTCCAACGCCGGCGCACGCCCGCCGGCCACGCCAGCGACGCCGAGCGGGGCGCCGGACCTCCCTCGCGATGTTCCAATTGCTCCCGGTAAACATCGATTCGAGCAGACAATTGCCGTTCGGCGCAAAAGTTGCTACCCACAGGAAATGTCCCCGCTGCGCATGCTGCTCGAACGCCGCGGGAGCCTGGTGATCATGGGGGTACTGAACCGCACGCCGGACTCGTTCTCCGACGGCGGTCGCTTCTTCGCGGATGAAGGGACGGCCCTCGCGCAGATCGATGCGATGCTCTCCGAGGGGGCAGACATGATCGACATCGGCGCGGAATCGACGCGGCCGGGGGCGCAGCCCGTGGCGGACGACGAGCAGATCGCGCGCATCGGCGGGAGCGTCCGCGACGCGGTGAGGAGGGGGGCCGTCGTCTCCGTCGACACGACCTCTCCCGTCGTCGCGGCGCGCGCGCTCGACGACGGCGCGGCGGTGGTCAACACGATCTCGCTCGACAGCGCGGCAGAGCTCGGCGCGCTCTGCGCGCGCCGCGGCGCGTCGCTCGTGCTCATGCACAGCCGCGGCCCGATGTCGGCGATGGCCGGCTTCTCCGCCTACCCGGACGACGCCTACGGCGATGTCGTCGCCGACGTGGCGCGCGAGTGGTCGCGCGCCGCCGAGCGGGCGCTCGAGGCGGGCCTGCCGAAGGGCGAGCTCGTCCTCGACCCGGGCCTCGGCTTCGCCAAGAACGCGCGGCAGTCGCTCGAGCTGTGCGCCAGGCTGGACGAGCTGTGCGCCCTCGGCTTTCCGGTGCTCGTCGGGCCGAGCCGCAAGTCGTTCCTCGCGCGCGCCGGGGCGGCGGAGGCGTCGGCGCGGGGCGACCGCGCGGGCGCCCCGCTCGCGCCGCCCCCGGAGCGCCTCGGCGGCACCGTCGCTGCCGCGCTCGCTTGCGCCGCGCGCGGCGCCGCGGCGGTGCGCGTCCACGACGTCGGC
>JAICEP010000176.1 GCA_025924095.1 Sorangium sp. | reverse complement strand
TCGCGGGGCCGTGCGCGACGCTCTCGCAGGTGCGCCTCCTGGCCGAGGCGCTCGAGGACATCGCCGCGCGCGGCCGCCCGCAGCTCGGCCGCGGCGCGGTGCGCGCCCGCGCCGACGGCCGGATCGAGGTGGACGTGTTCCCGGCGGGCCTGAAGGACGCCGCGCTCCACGGGCCCCTCCGCGCGCGCGTCCTGATGCAGCCCGGAGCGACGCGCGCCGGCGTCCGGGAAGAGCAGGCGCGCTTCTACCAGCAGCGCGACCCCGAGGGCGGCGTCGCGCTCGTGCTCGGCGCGGGCGACGCCGCGAGCCTCCCGCTCCGGGATGCGCTCCACGAGCTCTTCGTCGACGGGCGGGTCGTGGCGCTCGCGATGAGCCCCGGGAGCGCCCCCCTCGGCGCCCTCCTCGAGCGCGCCCTCGCGCCGCTCGTCTCGCGCGGGCTCCTCCGCTTCGTGTACGGCGGCGCCGAGGCGGCCGCCTACCTAGCGGCCCACCCCGCCGTCTCGGAGGTCCACGTCAACGGCGCGGCGGCGGCGCACGACGCGCTCGTCTGGGGGCCCCCGGGCCCTCTGCAGACGCTCCGGCCGGCGTCGGGAGAGCGGCTGCTCGACAAGCCCGTCTCCTCGGTGCTCGGCGGCCTCCGCCCCGTCCTCGTGACGCCGTGGCTCTACGGCGAGGACGAGCTCTGGTTCCAGGTGCGGCTCCTCGCGAGCCGGATCGTGAGCAGCGCCTCGCTCGGCGACCCCGCGGCGCACGTCCTCGTGCTGCCCAGGGGCTTCGTGCAGCGGCCGCTGCTCCTCCGGATGCTCCACCGCGCGCTCGCCGCGGTGCCGCCGCGGCGCGCCGCCCATCCGGAGGCCGAGGCGCGGCACGCCGCGCTCACGGCCGGGCGCCCGCCGCTCGAGCGCGAGCGCCTCGACGGCTCCGCCGACGCGCCGCTGCCGTGCGGCGTCGTGCGCATCGGCGATCCCGGGCCGGGCGCGCTCCCGTGGACGCTGATCGCCGGGCTCTCCGCGTCGGACGCCGACGAGCCGCTGTTCTCGACCGAGCCGCTCTGCGGCGTCCTCTCCATCGTCGAGATCGGCTCGAGCGATCCGGTGGAGTTCCTGGAAGCGGCGACCCGCCTCTGCAACGACCGCCTCCAGGGCACCCTGGGCGCGTCGATCATCGCGCACCCGATCAGCGAGGAGGACCCCGCCGTCGGCGCCGCGCTCGACCGCGCCCTGCTCGAGCTCCGGTACGGCGTGATCGCGGTGAACCAGGCGCCCGCCGCCGCGCACGCGATCGTCGTCCCGCCCTGGGGCGGCCACCCGAGCGCCACGCTCGCGGACATCCAGAGCGGGCTCGGCTTCGTGCACAACACGGCGATGCTCGGGCAGGTCGAGAAGACCGTCCTGCGCGCGCCGCTCACCACCTTCCCTCGGCCGCCCAGCTTCGTCGATCACCGGCGCTCCCACGTCGTGGGCGAGCGGCTCGCTGCCTGCGCAGCCGACCCACGGTGGGGCCACGTCGCGCGCGTCGTGGCGGCCGCGCTGCGCGGGTGATCCAGCGCGGGGGCGCCGCGGCGCTCGGGCGAGGACCGGACGCACAAAGCAGAGGGCGCCCACCAGGCTCCTGGTGAGCGCCACCCATCGCGCCCTCGCCATCGAGAGGCGCTCTCTTCACTCACGCCGTCATGTCGACGCCGCGATCAGGAGGGAAGCGACGAGCGGAACTCCTTCACCTTCTCCAGGATGTCGCGCAGCGCGTTCCGCGAGGTCTCCGAGACGTCCTCGGCCAGCTTCTCGGCGTCGAGGAGCGTGGGCTCCAGCTTGCCCCAGGCGTCCTTCGCCTCCATGCCGGCGAGGTGGAGCCTGACGCGGATCTCGTCGCGCAGGGTCTGGAGCGACTCCAGGCTCTTGGTCAGATCGCTCTTCAGCTCGGACGTGATGTTGCTCATTCTTGTCCTCCCGTATCTACGAGGTGTGGGTAGCTCCGGCGCCAATGCATCGGCCGCGCCAGGCAGCGCGCTTCGACGCGGCGCGCGACGCCCGCGCGTCCAGACCGGAGCCGAGCCCATCCATCCCGCGAGCAACCGCCGCGCGGCGCCCTCCTCCGGTGTGGCGAAATTGCTCGGTAACGTGCGTTTTTGCCCCGTCGTGGCGCGAGCGCGCCTGCGAGCTCCTCAGACGAGCGCCTTCTGTGCGAAGACGATCCCGTCGTGGTCGGCATAGACGAACCCGCCAGGAACATAGGTGATCCCGGCGAACGTCACGGCGACGTCGCGGTCCCCCGCGCCCTTCTTGTGGCTCTTTCGCGGGTGTGTCGCGAGGGCCTTCACGCCGATCGGGATGCGGGCGATCTCCTCCGCGTCGCGGATGCAGCCGTACACGAGCACCCCGGCCCAGCCGTTCTGATGCGCGATCGCGGCGATGTTGTCCCCGAGGAGCGCGCAGCGGAGCGAGCCGCCTCCGTCCACGACCAGCACCCGCCCCTGGCCCGGCTCTTCGAACGCCTTGCGGACGAGCACGTTGTCCTCGTGGACCTTCACCGTCGAGACGGGCCCGTGAAACAGGCGAGCTCCGCCGTAATCCCGGAAGATCGGATCGGCGACGGCGACGGCGTCCGGGTGGTCATCGCATAGATCCGTGGTTCGAACCGTGGTGTGTGAGCTCATGACGACTCCTTGGCTGCTCCGCTGCCCTTGCCTGCGCCCGTGCCGGTGAAGGCCGCCGCGTCGACCCCGTGGCGGACGAGCCATCGGCGCAGCTGGTTCCGGTGCATCCCGAGCGAGCGGGCCGCGCGCGTGACGTTCCCCTGCTCGCGCCGCAGCGCCATCTCGATGGCGATCCGCCGCAGCTCCACCGGCGCCGGCGTGCGCTTCGCGACCTCCGTGATGTCGAGGCCCGCGGACGGCGCGAGGTCCGACGCCGCCACCACGGCGCGCCCGGCCGCGTGCGCCGACTGGCCCGCCTGCCGCACCTCGCGGAGCAGCTCCCGCACGGGGCCGGGCCCCGCGCGCAGCGCGCACGACTCCACGAGGCTGACGCCCGGCGCGAGCCGCGCGCCGTCGCGCCTGAGCTCCGCCGCGATCAGCCAGGGCAGCTCCTCGAGCCGCTCCGTCAGCGCGGGGATCCGCACCTCGGGCCGGCCGATCCGGTAGTAGAGGTCCTCCCGGAAACGGCGCGCCGCGACCTCGGCCTGGAGATCCCTCAGGGTGGCCGCGCAGAGCCGGAACTCCACCTTGCGCGGGCGCGTGTCGCCGAGCGCGAGCACCTCGCGCGTCTCGAGGACGCGGAGCAGCTTGGGCTGCACCGACGCATCGAGCTCCCCGATCTCGTCGAGGAACAGCGTGCCGCCGTGCGCGGCCTGGACATAGCCCTCCGCGTCGGCGTTCGCGTCCGAGTACGCCCCGCGCCGCGCCCCGAAGAGCAGCCGCTCCGCGAGGCCCTCCGGGATCGCGGCGCAGTTCACGGCGACGAAGGGGCCGCCGCGCCCCGTCGCCGCGTGGAAGGCGCGCGCCGCGAGCTCCTTGCCCGAGCCGCTCGGCCCGGTGAGCAGCAGCGTCTCGCCGCGCGTCCCCGCGCGGGCGATCAGCTCGCGGGTCTGCCTCAGCGTGGGGCCGACGACCTCGTCCACGTGCTCCAGGACGCCGCCCCGCTGGAACGGCGCGACGTCGGCGGTGAAGCGCAGCAGCGTGCCCCCGATCCGGAGCAAGCGCGGCAGCGACGGGAAGACCTGCTCCTCGACCTGCTCGCCGTCGACGAAGGTGCCGTTCCTGCTGCCGAGATCGGTGATCTGCAGGCCCTGGCCCGAGAGCGCGACGCGGGTGTGCCGGCGCGACACCTGCTCGTCGTCGACGACCACCGTGTCGTCCGCAGACGCACGACCGAGCACGACCGCGCCGTCTCCGAGCGGGATCGGCGCGCACGCAGGCCGCCCGCGGGTGAAGATGACCACGAGGCCGGGCGTCGCCGCCGCCGTGGGCGCCGCCTCTGCGTCGGACGCCCTGACCGTGGACTGATCGTCAGCACCCACACGGTAGGCATACCCGATCCCGGGCAACCCTGGAGGATCCGCGGAGCAGGTTGCGTTGCAGCTGTAAAAATCTAGTCGCGGTGTGACGCCTGCGCGATCCTCGTCGCGAGCGCGTCGCGGGTGGGGGCGGTCAGTACCGCGGCACCGAGGGGTCCACGTCCTGCGACCACGCGTCGATCCCGCCCTGGAGGTTGTAGAGGTTCCGGAAGCCCCTCGCGAGGTAGTGCTCGGCGGCCGCCTGGCTGCGCCCGCCGTGGTGGCAGTGGAAGACGATCCGCGCGTCCTTGGCGAGCGTCTCCAGGTACTGCTGGCCTTCCTGGTCGAGGTGGCGAGCCCCCTCGATCTTCGCGATCTTGCGCTCCTGCTCGGTCCGGACGTCGAAGAGCTCGAGCGCCTCGCCGCCGTCGCGCATCGCCTTGAGCGCGGCGGGCGAGAGCTGCTTGACCTTCGGCGCGTCGTTCGGGCTCTCCAGCTTGAAGCCGCCGCCGGAGGCGCCCTCGACGAAGTCGATCGACAGCCCCTCGGCGCGCCGCGCGCTCGCCCGGTCGAGCAGGAACACCATCCCGCCGGCCTCGACCTCGACGTCGCCTGCCTGCCGCGGGCCGAAGTAGAGGCCGTAGGTGTGCGAGGGGTCGATCTCGATGTGAACGAAGTCGGCGTCGGACTCCCGCGCGGACGTGAACGCGGTGATCGCCGCCTGGGTCACGCGGATGGAGGGCGGCGCCTGCGGCTCGCCCTGCGCGAGCCCGAGCGTCTTCACCAGCTCCCCTGTCGCGTGCAGCTCCTTCACGATGTCGCAGCCGCCGACGAACTCGCCGCGGATGTAGAGCTGCGGGATCGTGGGCCAGCTCGAGAACTCCTTGATGCCGTCGCGCAGCGCGGGATCCGAGAGGACGTCCACCGTCCGGTACTCGGGCAGGTGCTCGTCGAGCATGCTCACCACCGTGGCGGAGAAGCCGCACTGAGGCATGGTCCGCGTCCCCTTCATGAACAGGACGACGTCGTTCTCGCGGATGATGGTGGCGATCCTGGCCCGCATGGGCTCGCTGAGGCTCATGTGCTTGCTCTCCGTCCGCGGCCGTCGCGGCGCGATCGACTCCCGCGCGCTTCCGCGGGGCTCTCGCTAGCATGAGCCCTGCACGGCAGCGAGACCCTGCGGGCGGCCTCGCCCGCGTCTGCCGAGGGCGGCGGCGCGCGATCCGCGGGCGCGGCCGCGCCCGACGGAGGACGCGCGCGATCCGCCGCGCGTCCAGGGACGCCCGCGACCGGCGCGCTCAGCGGCCGAGCAGGAGCCCCACGACCGCCGCGATGGCGGCGAGGGTCGCGAGGACGGCCGGCGTGCTGAGCTGCGCGCCGAGCCCGCGCAGGCGCCCGCCGCCCGGCGTCGAGGAGCGCGCGAGCGCGTCCGAGGGGGGCGGCGTGACGCGGAGCACGCCAGGCGACGCCGCGTCGCCTTCGCGGAGCTCGACGAAGAGCTGGTCGAGCGGGGCGTGCTCGCCGAAGGGGCGCACCAGGCGGAGCGTCACGCCGCCGGTGAGATCCGGGGGCAGCCGGAGCCGCAGCGTCCTCGCGGCGACCTCGGTCGGGGCGCGGTGGGCGCCGCTCCGGGCGCAGCTGTCGCAGCCGCCGCCGTCGCAGCGGGCGCAGGCGACGAGGGCTGGCACGGTGATCTCGACGTCCGCGCGATCGCACGCCCACGCCGCCGGGACCGTGATCGCGAGGCGGCCCCGCGCGCCGTCCGAGGCGTCGAGCCCTCCGCGATCGATCAGCTGCCCGAGCTCGGCTCTGCCCATGGACCTTGTGTGCCGCAGCCGGGCCCCGGCGCCAAGCGCCGGCGGCGGGCGGAGCCTGCCGGCGCCGTCGCGCCGCGCGTTCCTCGAGGAGCGCAGGCCGCGCGGCCCTCACGCGTGCGCGTCGCGCGCCTCGCCGCGGAGCGCGCCGCCGCCGCCCGACGGCGCCCGTCCGGCGCGCAGGATGCCCACCGCCGAGAGCAGGCACGCGAGCGCGAGCAGCAGCCCGCCGAGCGAGCCGGGCCGCGTGCTCTCCATCAGCCCCACGACGAGCACCCGCGAGAGCTCGCCGTCCGGCACCTTCGCCGGATCCGACAGGTAGCTGAACACCGCGCCGAGCGCGATCCACGTCGCGTGGACCGTCGCGACCAGCGTGGTCAGCCCCATCGCCGCGATGAACCCGAGCTTCCCGAGCTCCGGCCGCCGCGCGAACTGCAGCGCCGCGCCCGCCGTGATCATCCCGAAGACCAGGATCGGCCACATCCCGAAGCCGCCCTCGACGAAGAAATTGACCATCGTTACCTCCCTCTCCGCTGCTCTTTGTCGCGTGTCGCCGCCGCCGCCGTCCGCGCCGGCCTTCACGATCCCCCAACGCGGGGCAGCGGGCTTCGTGACCGGAGAACTTCCTTGTCACGCCCGGCGCGCTCGCGCGTTATGGCGGGCGTGGAGAGGGAGAGCGCAGCGGCTCCGTCGGACGCCGAGCTCGTGGCGCGCCTGAGGCGCCGCGACCCGCGCGCCTTCGACGACCTCTACGCGCGCTATCACCCCCGGCTGTTCGGCTTCCTCGTGCGCCTCTCCGGCCGGCGCGACGTCGCCGAGGACCTGTTCCAGGACACCTGGCTCGCGGTCGCGCGCCACGCCGGCCGGCTGGCCGAGGACACCGATCTCGCCGCGTGGCTCTTCACGATCGCCCGGAACCGCTACCGGAGCCACCGCCGCTCCGCCGTGCTCGATCTCGCCCGCGCCGCGCTGTTCTCCCGCGAGCCCGCGCCGGCCGCGCCCGGGCCCGAGGGCGCCGCGGACGCCCGCGCCGAGGTGGCGGCGCTCGAGGAGGCGCTCCGCAGCCTCGCGGCGGGGCACCGCGAGGTGCTGCTCCTCGGCGCGGTCGAGGGGCTCGAGACGGCGCAGGTGGCCCGGGTCCTCGGCCTCCGCGAGGACGCCGCGCGCAAGCGCCTGTCGCGCGCCCGCGCCGAGCTTGCGGCCTGCCTCGAAAAGCGAAATGCTGAGCGGCCCCGGCGGGGGTCGACGCCGCCGATCCCCGCCACGGACGCCGCGGACCGAGGCGCGCGGGGAGGTTCCCGATGAAGCCGTTGTCAGAAGAGGATCCGCTGGCGAGAGGCCTCGCCGAGCTGCCGGTCGCCTCGCTCGACCCGGCCCGGGCCGCCGCGCTCCGGCGCCGCGCCCGCGCCGCGGTCCTGGAGGAGGCGGAGCGCCCCGCGCCGCTCGTGCGGCTCTCGTTCGCCTGGTCGGCGGTGATCCTGCCGGGGCTCCTGCTGAGCTCAGGCGCCGTGTACGCCTGGGATTGCGTGCAGAAGCTCGGGCAGATCTACGGGGGAGGGTAGGGGGGCGGGCGGCGCCTTCGCTCCGCTGCCCGTGACGGGCGGCGGGCAGCGAAGGCGCGGCGCGCGGGTCAGTTCCCGAGGTCGACGACCTCGAGCCCGTGGTGCCCGAGCGAGCAGAGCGCGCGGTCGCCGTCGAGCGTCACCCGGTAGACGTACGAGGAGAGCTCGGCCTTCGTCTCGTACGTCAGCTTGTCGAGGTTGGACGCGTCGAGGACCGCGAGCGAGGGCGGGCTGTAGCCGGACACGAGGAGGCGCGTACCGTCCGCGAGGACCGGCGAGGCGTTGTCCGGGACCGACTTCGTCACGAGCTCGATGCTGCCTTCCTCGAGCCCGCTGGCCACGGCGATGCCGTACGGGGACTCGCCGTTCGGCACAGCGTAGTTCGTGTAGGTGTGCATGAACACGCGGTCGTCGCCCACGAGCACCTGCCAGATGCCGGTGTGGTCGTCGATCGGGCTCTCGTCGCGGAGGCGCGCGGTCTCGCTGCCGACGTCGAGGAGCTTGAGCGCGCGGCGCATCCCTCGGCAGATCCCGGGTCCCTCCCAGTTCTCCTGGTCGATCGGCTGGAAGCCGTTGTTCTGCGCGAACTCGCTGTAACACGCCTGATAGTTCGGCACCTCGAACTCGAACGTCTCGTAATCCATCGTGAGCGCGCGGCGGCTCGTGCCGTCGAAGGCGAGCAGCGAGCCGGGCACGTTGACCGGCGTCAGCACGACCGGCGAGGACGGGTCGGACACGTCGATGCGGTCGAGGTAGAAGCGCGCCCTGGAGGGGTCCTGCGGCAGCGGCACCCAGTGCGACGTCAGCACGGTGGTGCCGTCGATCTGCAGGCCCGTGTAGCCAGCGCCGGAGGGCAGCGCCACCGAGCGGTGCACCGGGTTCGACGGGTTGGAGAGGTCGATGACCTCGAGCGTCGTCTCCGCGGGCGCCGGCTGCTGGGCGCCGTTTTCGTCGTAGTAGTAGTGCTCCTCACTGGCGTTGCGGACCACAAGGGTGCTCCCTGCCTGCACCACGGAGTCGCCCGTCGGGATGACGGCGCCGGAGTACCCGTACCAGTAGAGCGCGTGGCTGCTGAACGGCAGCTCGCGCTGGCTCGCGATCCGGGGAGATTCGGGGTCCCTGAGATCGATGACGGCGAGGTGCGTCTTGGTCCAGTCCGCGTACGAGGGCCAGAGCAGGGTCGCGTATTGCCCGTGCGCGAAGAGGCGCGCGTCGGCGATGCCGGATCCGTAGCACTCGACGTCCGACGCGGAGGTCAGCGCCTCGAGGTCGAGCTTCCCGAGCGGCTCGGTGCGGGCCGGATCCGCGGCCGATACGACCTCGAGCTGCGGGCCGCTCGTCCACCAGTCCGCGCTCATGCGGATCACGAGATCGCCGGTGGCGACCGCGTTGCTGACGATCGTCGCGAGGCTGAGGTCGGTGACCTCGACCGGGGCGCTGCGGTCGTCGATGTTGAACGTCCCGACCTCCTGATCGGAGACGGCGAAGAGCCGCTCGTCGTGGACGAAGGCGCGCCGCGCCTGGCCGCGCGCGGGCGCGGAGCCGCGCTTCGTGAGCGTGTCGGTCGTGAAGTCGATGAGCTGGATGCCGCTCTGGTACGAGCCGCAGCCCTTGTCGTCATTGACCTCGAAGCCGCTGTAGGGGACGAGGATCGTGCCGAGGTTGTCCAGGAGGGTGAAGGCCTTGTGGATCCGGTCCTGGTCCTCGGCGAAGTTCCCCCACGAGCCGCCGAAGTGGATGCGCTCCAGCATCGTCGGGGTCGTGAGATCCGAGACGTCGAAGAGCGAGACGTGGAGCGAGCCCTCGGCGGAGGCGTTGTCGAACCCGAGGGCGAGCAGCCGGTTGCCGCGCGGCTCCATGTGATAGACCCAGCCGGGCATCTCGAGCTCGCCGAGCTGGGCGGGGTGCGCCGGGTCGCTGAGGTCGATGGTGAACAGCGGGTCGGTCTGCTCTGCCGTGATGGCGTAGGCGCGGTCGCCGTCGAAGCGGACGGAGCGCAGCGACTCGGGCCGGGGCAGGGTGAGCTCGGTGTAGCCGAGGGGCGTGAGCTCCTGCGAGGACGCGACGGTGAAGGTCTGGACGCCTGGAAGTGCCGCGTTGTTCCACCACGTGCCGGGCTGGCTGACGACGCGGAGGACGCCCTCGTGCTCATCCATCTGCCAGCGGCTCTGGATCTGGCCGACGGCCTCGACGCTCGTGCCCTCGACGAGATCGCCGCCGGGGTCGGAGATATCGATGACCTGGATGGTGGAGTGTCCCTCGTCGTCGCTGCCGTTCCACTCGATGCCCGCGACATACATGCGGTCCTGGGTGACGGTCACGCTGCGGCGCCACCCGTAGCCGTAGGGGTCGTCGTCTTTGTAGCTCAGCTTGTCGACCACGCTGATCTCGGCGGGGTCGCCGACGGCCAGGGAGGTGACGGTGGTGTTCGGCGAGCTTCCGCACCCCCAGCAATAGTTGTTCTCGAAGGTGACGGCATAGAGCACGTCGCCGACGATGCGCGAGTCCGAGAGGGTGCCCGGCAGGTCGAACGAGCCGATCAGCCGGATATTCGACGGGTCGGAGACGTCGAGCGCCTCGATGCGGCTCGACTCCTCATAGGTGTACTCGCCGGTGTCCGCGTCGTAGAGGTACTGCGTCCACGACGAGAACATCGCGTAGACGATGTCGTCACGCAGGTACATCTCGAAGGGCATTCCGCTCGCCCGGTAGCGCCCGATCAGGCTCAGCCGGTCGCGTTGCGAGATGTCGATGACGCTGAGCCCCGCATATTGCGAGAGCGCGTAGAGCGTGCCGTCCTTGACCTGGATGATGTCGGCCTCGGTGATCGCGCGCTCCGGGTCGTCGTCCGCTCCTTCGTCCGGCGCCCCGGAGCCCTCTCCGGAGCCCGTACTACCGGCGGAGCCGACGCTGCCGCCGTCCTCGCCCGCGCTGTCGTTGCTCCCACTCGGATTGCCAGAGATGAAGTCGGTCGGAGCGTCCTCCGGCAAAGGCCCGGTCGCGCCTCCCTTGCTGCAGCCGGCGAGTCCGGCCGATGCTGCTGCCGTCACAAGGACGAGCCAGCCGGCGTAAGTTCTAGACAGGAAGGTCATGGTTCACCTCGTTCACGAAGACACAGGGCGTCATGGCTGCGCCGGTGCGTGTTGCGCTATCCGCGTCATCGTGCACGGCGCATCTAGCAAGCCTCAGGCCAGGCAGAAGGCCGTAAAAATGCCCGGATTTCGACGGTGCACGTTGGGCCTGTGCCAGAGTGTGCAGCCCCGTGGGCAGCCGCGGCTGGGGTTCGCCCGCAAAGCGTGCGCCTCGTCGCCGCCGGTGCGCCGTGATCCCGGCTGAGCTCTCATGACCTGGAGGGCGGATCGCGCCCCTTGTGGGACGCGGCTCGTCACGGCGGGAGATCGCGTTCACGCTTCGAGGACGCGCCGGCCCGGTTCGGTGATGCGGCCATCTAATCCTGGCGCCAGCGGCTGCCGGGTGGCAGGGTCGATCACTTGATAGGAGGCTTGATTATGGATCTGTTCAGCAAGCGTCATCGGCTCGTCGTTGCGATGCTTCTTCTCTTCGTCCCCCTGCTCACCGGCGCCAAGGGCAAGGGCTGTCAGGGCCCGGTCGAGGGCGGCGGATCTGGGCCTGGGGGCGGCGGGTCTGCGGGCGGCCCGCCTGGGTCCTGCGTGGTGACCGGCTGCAGCAGTCAGGTCTGCGCGGACGAGGACGTCGCCACCACGTGCGAGTTCCGCGAGGAGTACGCGTGCTACCCGAAGCACGGCGTATGCGAGCGGGGCGAGTCGGGCGAGTGCGGCTGGCGGCCGACGCCGGAGCTCGAGGCGTGCCTCGGGGGCGGCGAGCCTGCCCCGTGCGTGGTGACCGGCTGCAGCGGTCAGGTCTGCGCCGATGCCGACGACGACGTGGTCACCACGTGCGAGTGGCGCGAGGAGTACG
>JAICEP010000175.1 GCA_025924095.1 Sorangium sp. | reverse complement strand
CGCCAGCCGCTCCGCCTCGGTGAGCAGCGCCCGCGCGTCCCGGCACCGGCCCTCGCCGAGCGCCGTCAGCCCGCGCAGGAACGACACGAACGCGACGCCCCGCGGATCGTCGAGCGCCGCGGCGGCCTCCGTCGCGCGCGCGGCGTAGGCGTCCACGACCGCCTTCCACGGCACGTACCCGAACGCGACGCTCAGGGTCGCGTAGCCGCGCGCGAGCGCGAGCGACGGGCCGAGCCGCGCCGCGGCGTTCGTCGAGGCCAGCGCGGCCAGGAAGGCGAGCGTCGGCTCGTTGCGGAACAGGTAGGTCTTGGACAGCGTCTCCGCCGCGAGCGACGCCTCGGCGAGGCGCTCGCGCTCGGCCGCGCCGCGCGCGACCGGGATCGGCAGGCCCGCGACGTGCGCGAGCTGCAGGCCGAGCTGCTTCATCGAGGCCGTCGCGGCGGGGAGCCGCTCCCGGAGCGGCGCGCGACCCCCCGCCGCGCGCAGCCACGCCGCGTCGCCCTGCGAGAGCAGCTCGAGCGCCGCCGCGCAGTGCCGCTCCGCGCCGAGCAGGTGGCCGACGTTGTAGTGGGCCTGGCCGAGCCGCCGCTCCCAGCGCGCCCGCCGGAGCGGCGACGCGCGCTCCTCCACCGATAGCGCGCCGTCCAGGGTGAGAGCCCTCCTGTAAAAATCCACCGCGTCGCCGGACACGCCGGTCGTGAGGGCCTGGTCGCCCGCCTTGTCGAGGTACTCGAGCGTCTTCTGGACGACGCCCGCGATCGCGCAGTGGTGGGCGAGGAGCGGGTACGACAGCGCGAGGTCCGGCGCGTCGCGGTGCCGCTGCTCGATCGCGCGCGCCGCCGCGCCGTGCAGGGCCCGCCGCTCCGGCTCGGGGGTGCCGGCGTAGACGACCTCGCGCAGCTTGTCGTGCACGAAGCGGAGCTGCCCCGGCTCGGTCTCCTCGAGCACGTGGCGGCCGGCGAGCTCCGCGAGCGCGTCCATCGCCTCGACCTCGGCGAGGCCGGCGGCGCCGAGGAGCAGGCGCTCCTCGAGCTCGCGGCCGAGCACCGAGGCGAGCCGCGCGAGCGCGAGCGCCTTCCGGCTCAGGCCCGACAGCCGGCGCGCCACGAGCTCGCGCAGCGAGCCCGGCAGCGGCAGCGACGCGGGCGGCTGGCTCGCGCGCGCGGCGCGGGCGAGCGCCTGCGCGGCGGCGCCCTCGGCGCTCGCGCGGATGCGCCATACGTAGGCCTCGTCCCGGTAGATCATCCGCTCCTGGATCGCGGCCCGGAGGTACTCGGCGATGAAGAACGGGTTCCCCTCCGACTGCTCGAAGAGATAGCGGACGAACGCCTCGGGCGGCTCGTCGAGCGCGAGCATGTCGCGCACCATCCGCCCGACCGAGCCGCGGTCGAGCCGCCCGAGCTCGATCCGCGACGCCCAGGGCGCGCCGAGCAGCGGGGCGAGCGCGGGCGCTGCCTCCTCGGTCCGGTACGCGCCGAGCAGGACCACGGGGTAGGCCGCGAAGTAGGCGGCGTCGAGGTGCTCGAGGACGTCGCGCGAGCTCTCGTCGGCCCACTGGAGGTCGTCGAGCACGAGCAGGACGGGCCTCGTCGCCGCGAACGCGGCGAGCGTGTCGGCGAGCGCGGTCCGCAGCCGGTAGCGGGCCGCGTCCGGCGGCAGCTCGGGCGGCTCCGGGGCGCGCTCGTGGCCGCGGAGCTGGGCGAGCGACGGCTCGTACGGCGCGAGGACCTGGCCGCGCGGGCCGAGCAGCGCGTCGTATCCCCCGGGCCCGAGCTCGTTGCACCGGTCGGCCACCGCGAGCAGGAGCGGGCGGAACGGGTGGAGCGGCGCGGCCTTGACCGCGCCCTCGCGCTCGCCCTCGGCGGACACGGCGGCGCACGCGCCCGTGACCACGGCCATGTGGACGAGCGCCGCCTGGTGCACCGCCTCGACCGCGAGGCGCGTCTTGCCGACGCCGCTCTCGCCGCCGACGAGGACGAGGCTGCCCTGGCGGCGCTCGTTCGCGCGCTCGATCGCCTCGTTGATCTGCCGCAGCGCCTCCCCGCGCCCGGCGAGGCGCGGCCGGTAGAGGTACGGCTGCGCCGGCGGCGCGGGCGCCTCGTTGCGCGGCGGCGGCGGGTCGTCGGCGCCGAGCTCGGCGAGCGCGGTCGCCACGTCGTCGGCGTAGCCGATCCGGTCCTCGGGGCGCTTCTTCAGGAGCCGCGCGATGAGGGCGTCGAGCTCGGGGGGCACCTCGGCGACGAGCTCCGAGGCCGGGAGCGGCTCGGCGTAGAGGTGCATGGACAGCACGACCGAGCTCGAGTCGCCGAGGAACGGGACCGCCCCGGTCACGGCCTCGTAGAGCATGCAGCCGAGCGCGTAGAGGTCCGCGCGCGCGTCGACGAGGTCGCCGCGGATCTGCTCGGGGGACATGTAGTCGGGGCTGCCCATCAGCCTGCCGCCGGCCTGGAGCTCGTCGCGCCCCTTCTGGCCCTCGAACCGGAAGGCGAGCCCGAAGTCGAAGAGCACCGGCGCCCCGTCCGCGCGGATGAACACGTTGTCCGGCTTGAGGTCGCGGTGGACGAGCCCCCGGCCGTGGACATACGCGAGCGGCCGGCAGATCGCGCGGAGGAGCGTCAGCGCCTGGCGGAGCGCGCCGCCGGCCGCGCGGTGGAACGGGCGCGGCGCGAACGGCTGGTACGAGCGCGGGATGACCGAGGCGGGCGCGATCTCGGCCGTGGCGGTGCTCGTCTGCGCGTGCGCGTGCCCGTCGACGCTCGTGGACACGCTCACGGTCACCTCGCTGTTCACGGTCGCGCGGGCGCGCCAGCGCTCCTGGTTGTGATCCCGGAGCGTGCGCCCCTCGAGCAGCTCCATCGCGTACCACGGGATCCCCCCCTCTACCCCCTCGTCGAGGATCCGCACGACGCCCGGGTGCTCGACGCCCCGGAGCGCGTGGATCTCGCGGCGGATGCTGGAGACGAGGCTCGCGTCGCCGACGCAGACGGTCTTCAGCGCCGCGAGCGCGCCCGTTCCGCCGTGCTGGGCGCGGTAGACGACCCCCATGCCGCCGCGGCCGAGGGGCGCGAGCACCCGCCACGGCCCGATGGACACGGGGAGATCCGGAGGGGGCCTGGCGTGTCCCGAGCTCGGCGTCGTGATCATCTGGGGACCGAGGCCCTCCGGGCCTGGGCCGGGATGAGCTCCAGGTGGCAGGCCAAAGGCGGTCCCCCCACATCGCCGCTGGGACTGAGTACATCCACCCGAGGGCCTGCAATGATGTCACGAGGCGGCCGACCCTACAACAAGTCCGTGTAGAGCCCCGATCATCGCACGAACGCCGCGTTCTGTGGCTGTTGCACCGACAGGCAACCACACTCGATCACGCGTCTACGTCGAGTCGCGCGTCGATTCGCGATGTCGCGGAGAGCCTCCCGGGGCGGCGCTCGGGCCAGGACGTCTCGACCCCTCTGAACGCTCGGGTGGACGCTCGGGTTGTCAAGAATGGTTTTCTTTTCTCGCTCGGTGCATTCCGCATCTCCGAGGGCGATGTCCTCTTTTGCCGGGCCGTCGCCGCGCCGAGCGGTCGAATCGTGCACAGCTGTGCTCGCGGTACATGGTTTGCTCCCTGGTGCGCCACGGCCGCGCTCGCGGCCGCACTTAGAAAGGAAGATGGCGAATGAAGCGAACGACTCGTATCGGGGCCTTTCTGACCGTCCTGTCCCTCGTCGCGTGCGGCGGCGAAGGTGCAGATACCGCCCCGACGGACACCGCCATGAGCAGCAAGCAGCTCAAGGACCTGACGGCCGATGACGTCCAGTCCACCTGCGACTCGCTCCAGGCGAGGGTGAAGCTCTCCAAGGAGGATGCGTGTGAATATATGGGTCTCCTCGCGGCTCCCGCCCTCGAGAAGCCGTGCGGCACGTTGAGGGACGAGTGCGTCTCCACGGAGGATCCGGCCGAGGATGCGAGCATCCACGCGGACTGCATGCCTCCGACCGACCAGCGCGTGGGCTGCACCGCCACCGTGGCGGAGTACGAGGTCTGCCTGGTCGCCCAGACGCAGCTGGTCCGGGCGCTCACGTGCGACTCTGCCCTGAGCTCGCTGGACGCCGTTCCTACCGAGTGTGATGCGGTGGCGCGCAAGTGCCCGCAGCTCGTCGCGACCGAGGGCGAAGGCCAGGGCGCCGAGGACCCCTGACCGCGGCGCCGCGGAGCGGTGATTGGCAATCGTCGGCGCACGATCCACCGACCGACCGCCCGACCGACCGAGGCGCGCGCGCCTCGCTGCCTGAACGAATTGCGGGTAGGCCCGACACGGCCGCTCAGCGGCCGTGAACCCCCTTATCCCACCTCCGTTCTCGTGGATCTTTTGATTCCCACCGATATTCGCGCTCGTCCGCGCCTTCGAGGGCAACTCGTCGTAGGATGGGCGCCGACGCCGGCGCGTCCGGGGGGCTTTCGGCCCCGGCGCACCGGCACGAGCGAGGCCGCGGCTCCCGCCGAGAGCTCGCTCGAACCGAGGAGGATTTCATGAAGATCACCAAGCTTTCCGGAGTGTTCGCCCTGCTGCTGATCGCCGCTGCGCCCGCATGCGGCAAGGACGAGCAGCCGGCCGAGGCGAGCGCGACGGTCGAGGCGACCGCCACTGCCGAGTCGACGATCGGCGAGGGCGCCTACGTCGAGGAGCACGAGAGCGGCAAGGCCGCCTTCAACGTCGCCGCGGATGGGAACGTCAAGGCCGCGGTCACCGGTCCGGACGGCAAGCCGATCCGCGAGGACGTGAGCGGCACGCTGCTGTGGAAGGATGCGTCCGGGGAGAAGAGCGTGCCCCTGACGTTCGACGCGAAGGCCGGCGTCCTGGTCGCCGCGGGCCCCAAGCTCGACGCCGACCTCACCGAGATCGGCTACACGCTCAGCGTCGCCGGCAAGCCGTGGAGCGGCACGCTGCACGTCCCCGCCGGCGGCACCGCCGAGCTCTACGCCAACGCCAAGGGGGCGGCGGATCTCGGGCTCCCGGAGGGGAAGCTCGGCCCGCACGGCGGGCGCATCGAGATCGTCGGCGACGACCGCCTCGAGCTCCTTGTCGACGAGGTGACCGGCGAGGTCCGCGTCTTCGCGCTCGACGTCGATCTGAAGCCCATCGACATCGGCGAGCGCAAGGTCACGCTCGGCGTGGTGGCCGAGGCGCCGCAGGTGGTCGTGCTCGCCCCGGTGGCCGCGACCGCGGGCGTCGCCGCGGGGGCGTACCTGACCGGCAAGCTCGCGCTCGCCGCCGATCCGCTGAAGGTGACCATCGCGGTGCGGAACGCGGGTCGCTCGGCGGTGGCCCTGTGCGGCTACCGGGCCGGGGCGGCGTTCGCCGTCCACGCGCGCGCCCCGCGCGTGAAGGTGCGCATGAAGACCGACTGGCACGCGCACGCGCACGCGCACGCGCACGCCGACCTGAAGGCGAAGGCCGATCTCGATCCGAAGGTCCACGTCCACACCGGGGCCGGCGCGAAGGCCAACGCGAAGGCCCACGTGAACGTCAAGGCGCCGAGCGTCCGGGTGACGCCGCCGAGCGTGAACGTGAAGATCAAGGCGCCCAGCATCTCGATCCCCAAGCCGAGCTTCAAGGCGTCGGCCTCGGCGCGCGCGAGCGCGGGGGCGAAGGTGGGGACGCACTGACGCGCGCCGCGGGGGGAGGGGTGGGCGGCGCGGGCCGCCCGGCGAGCTCTCTCCCGCGGGCTGCCTACGGGTGCTGGCGGTCCTCGGCGGGGCCGCCCGCGTGGTCGAGGTTGCGCGCCGTGTTGATCAGCCCCACGTGCGAGAAGGCCTGGGGGAAGTTGCCCACCAGCCGGCGGGCGCTCGGGTCGTACTCCTCGGCGAGCAGCCCCACGTCGTTCCGCAGCGAGAGGAGCCGCTCGAACAGCGCCCGCGCCTCGCCGACCCGCCCCTGGAGGGCCAGGTTGTCGGCCAGCCAGAAGGAGCAGAGCAGGAAGGCGCCCTCGCCGGGCGGGAGCCCGTCGACGCCGGAGTGGGTCGGGTAGCGCTCCACGAAGCCGTCGCGGCTCAGGCGCGCCTGGATGGCGGCCACGGTACCGACCATGCGGGGATCGGTCGCGGGGAGGAAGCCGACGAGCGGCAGCATCAGCAGGCTGGCGTCCACGTCCGTGGAGCCATAGTGCTGCACGAAGCTGTTCAGCCCCCGGTCGAAGCCCCGCGCGCAGACCTCGGTGTGGATCTCGTCGCGCAGCCTTCGCCACGTGGCCGCATCGCCCGGCAGGCCGAAGCGCTCGACCGCCCTCACCGCCCGGTCCATGGCCACCCAGGCCATCACCTTGGAGTGGGTGAAGTGGCGGCGCGGCCCGCGGATCTCCCAGATCCCCTCGTCGGGCTCGCGCCACGCCGTCTCGAGGAAGCCCATCACCGCCCGCTGCACCTGCCAGGCCTCGTCGCTGCGGGTCAGCCCGGAGCGCCGGGCGAGGTGGAGCGCATCCATCAGCTCGCCGTAGACGTCGAGCTGGTGCTGATCGTAGGCGGCGTTGCCGATCCGCACCGGCGCCGAGCCCTCGTAGCCCGGCAGCCAGCCGAGCGTGAGCTCGGTGATGCGGCGCTCGCCCGAGAGGCCGTACAGGATCTGCAGCTTCGCCGGCTCGCCGGCCGCGGAGTTGACGAGCCAGGTGCGGAAGGCCTGCGCCTCGTCGAGGTAGCCGCCGGCCATCAGCGCGTAGAGCGTGAAGGTCGCGTCGCGCAGCCAGCAGTAGCGGTAATCCCAGTTGCGCACGCCCCCGAGCAGCTCGGGCAACGAGGTGGTCGGCGCCGCGATGATCCCGCCGGTCGGCGCGTAGGTGAGGGCCTTGAGCGTGATGAGCGAGCGCAGGACGTCGTCGCGATAGGCGCCCTCGTAGGTGCAGCGGTCCGACCAGGCGCGCCACCAGGCCGCGGTGGCGTCGAGCTCGTGCGCCGGGTCGAGGGCGAAGGGCACGGGCGCATACGTGGGCGACCAGGTGAGCGCGAACGGCACGCGGTCCCCGGCGGCGACGGTGAACTCCGCGACCGTCCGCAGATCTTCGCCGTGCAGCGGGACGGGCGTGTGCAGGAAGAGGGTGTCGGGCCCGGCCGTGGCCCGGATGCCGTCGGGGGTGCGCTGGACCCACGGCACCACCCAGCCGTAGTCGAAGCGGATGATCAGCTCCATGCGCAGGGGCACGACGCCGCGGCGGCCGACGACGAGGCGCATCACGTCGGGGGCGGCGTCGCGGGCCGGCATCCAGTCGATGACGGAGACCACGCCGCGCTCGGTCTCGTGCTCGGTCTCGAGGATCAGCGTGCCGGGCCAGTAACGCCGGCGCACGCTGCGCGTGGGCTCGGCCGGCGCGATCTGCCAGCGGCCGTGCTCGGGCGTGCCGAGCAGCGCCGCGAAGCAAGCGCCCGAGTCGAAGCGCGGGAAGCAGAGCCAGTCGATCGACCCGTCGCGGGCCACGAGGGCCGCCGTCTGACGGTCGCCGATCAGCGCGTAGTCCTCGATCCGGGACGGCATGGGGCGGCTCCTTTCAGCGGGAGAGCGGCGCGGGGGAGGGCGGCGGCGACAGGTCGATCACGGTCTTGACGTCCTCCGGCCCGCGGTCGATCGCCTCGCGCCAGCGCTCCAGGGGGGCGCGCCGGGTGATCAGCCGCTCGAGCCACGCGGAATCGGCCCGCGCGAGGGCGCCGACGGCCTCCTCGTAGTGACGGCGGTTGGCGTTCACCGTGCCGAAGACCACGTCGTTTTCGAGCACGAGGCTGCGGTTGAGGGCCGCGATGTTGGCTTCGAGGAGCCGCTGGCCCGACGAGATGCCCGTGAGGCAGACGATGCCCCCCGGCGATGTGGAGCGCATCGCGTCGAAGACGAGCTGGCCGACGCCGGTGCACTCCAGGATGATATCGACCCCGGGACAGGCCTCGTTCACCGCGCCGGCGTGGTAGGTGGCGCCGAGGTCGCGGACCAGCTGCGGCTTCGGGCCGCTGGTGACGCGGTCGAGCACATGGACCGAGAGGCCGCGCTGGACGCCCAGCAGGGCCGCGAGCAGGCCGATCGGCCCGGCGCCGATGACCAGCACGCTCCGGGGGAACCAGGCCGCGCGCCGTCCGATCCGCTCGATCTGCTCCCAGGCCTTGGCGACCACGCTGGTGGGCTCGACCAGGACCCCGATGCGGTCGAGGTGGGGCGGGAGCGAGACCACGAACTCGGGCTCGATGCGGACGCGCTCGGCGCAGTAGCCGTGGAGCGCCTTGATGCCCCGCTCGGTGTAACGTCCGTTGCGGCACATGTCCCATTCCCCGACGGCGCAGCACGCGCACGGCACGGGATCGGGGCGGCGCACGATCCCCACCACGAGGTCGCCCGCCGCGAGCTCGGCGCCGGGCGGCGCCTCGAGCACGCGCCCGAGCGACTCGTGGCCCAGCACGAGCCGCTCCTCGCCGGCTGGCGCCGCGCCGTAGCTGCCCTCGATGATCTCGCGGTCGGTGCCGCATACGCCGACCGCCAGCACCTTCACCAGGACCGATCCCGCGGACGCGTGCGGCTCGGCAATTTCCTCGATCCGGGCCGAGCCAGGAACGCCGGGGTGCACGGTCAACGCGCGCATCGCATCGCTCCTGTGGGGCGCTCACCGCTGCTCGCCCGCAGCGCACGAGGACCTCGGCAAGGCGGCGTGCCGGTCGAGCGCTGCGGTGCCTGGTCGGAGCCGTCCTGGACGGGGAGTCGGGCCCTCCAGCGGGCTCGGACGTGAACGCCCTCCTGCTCCTCCACTTCTCCATCCATCACGGTCTCCTGGTGCCTTCGGGGGACGGACGGAAGCGGGGGAGGGGCACGTGCTGCTCGTTGCGACTTGCGGTCGCTCCCTCATGGCCGACGTTCACCGCGCACGTCGCAGATCCATGGGACGCGCGAGGGAACCGCCCTCGAGGGCGAAGTGGGATGCAAAGGGAAGGCCAAGGCCGTGAGCCCAGGATGGCAGGCTTCGCCGCCCGAGCCGCGCGGGCGGCGCGGTCGCGTCGAGCGGGACCGCCACGACGCCGGCCGTGAGCACCGCGGCGAGCGCCACCGGCTCGTCGTGCGCGCGGCCCGAGGAGAGCAGCGCCACCCGGTCTCCGGGGCGCACGCCCGCCCCGGCGAGCGCCGCGCCGACGGCCGCCGCGCGCGCCGCGAGCTCGGCGTACGTGACCGCGGCGCCGCGCGACGCGAGCGCGACGGCGTCGCCGCGCGCGGCCAGGTCCTCGACGCGCAGCCGGTAGGGGCCGGCCACCGCGGCCTCGCTAGCCCTGCGCGGCCGCGATGCGGCCGGCGACGAAGCGCGCCATGCGGTCCACGGTCGACACCTCGTCGAGGTCCACCTCCTCGTCCGGGATCTTCACGCCGAAGCGCTGCTCGATGAACACGAGCACCCGCGTCAGCGACATGGAGTCGAACCCGGACCCGCCCTCGAAGAGATCCTCGTCCAGGGCGAGCG
This sequence comes from Sorangium sp., assembly GCA_025924095.1. GTDB lineage: Bacteria > Myxococcota_A > Polyangia > Polyangiales > Polyangiaceae > Sorangium. Next base: position 1,861 of record JAICEP010000175.1, on the reverse strand, counting down.
GCGCCTTGCGAAGGAGGATCTCGTTCACGATATGGTCGTGCAGCGCGCGCCGCACCGCCTCGAGGTCTTGTGTCACCGCGATGAGCCCTTTCCTGTCCGGGCGCTCAGCCGAGCGCCGGCGTCGCCTTGCGGGCAAGATAGTCGATGAGGTCGATCTTGGACACGACGCCGAGGACCGTCTCCTTGTCGACGACGAGCGCGATCTTCGCGTCGCTCAGGACGCCCTTCAGGAGCTCGACCTTCGTCGCCGGCGTCACGGTCGCATAGTCGCTCTCGACGAGCCCGCCGATGCTCGAGTCGAGCGTGCCGCTGCCCTTCACGAGGTGCCGCAGCAGGTCGACCTCGTGGACCATCCCGCGCAGCTTGCCGCCCTCGGTGACCGGGAGCTGGCTTATCCCGTGCGATTTCATCATGTCGATGACCTCGCGGACCCGGGCGTTCGCGTCGGCGGTGACCACCGCCCCGCTCGGCTTGACGGCGAGCAGATCGCGCACCGTCCCGAGGCCCTTGTCCTCCTCGAGGAAGCCGTTCTCTCGCATCCAGTCGTCGTTGAAGATCTTCGAGATGTACTTGGACGCGCCGTCGGGCAAGAGGACGAGGAGATTCTCCTTCCTCCCGCTCTGCCGCGCATACTTGATCGCGCCGGCGACCGCCGCGCCCGCGGAGCCGCCCACGAAGAGGCCCTCGAGCCGCACGAGATCCCGGGTCATGAGGAAGCACTCCTTGTCGTCGACCCGGACGATCTCGTCGATGATCTTGAGGTTCATCGTGCTCGGAAAGAAATCCTCGCCGATCCCCTCGACCTTGTAGGCAAAAGGCTTCGTGATCCGCTGGGTCTTCACGTAGTCGTAATAGAGCGATCCCACGGGGTCGACGCCGACCATCTTGATGTCCGGCTTGCGCTGCTTGAGGAACTTGCCAACGCCGCTGATGGTGCCTCCCGTCCCCATGCCGGCGACGAAGACGTCGAGCTCGTCGCCGCACTGCTCCCAGATCTCGGGGCCGGTGGAGCCGACGTGGGCGTCGGGGTTCGACGGGTTGTGGTACTGGTTCGCATAGAAGCAGTTCGGCGTCTCGTCGGCGATGCGCTTCGCTACCTGGTAATAGCTGCGCGGGTCGTCGGGCTCGACGGCGGTCGGACAGACCACGACGCGGGCGCCGTAGGCGCGCAGGGTCGCGATCTTCTCCTGCGACATCTTGTCTGGCATGACGAAGATGCACTTGTATCCTCGGATCGCGGCGACCATGGCGAGGGCGGCGCCGGTGTTGCCGCTGGTCGCCTCGACGATCGTCCCGCCCGGCCTGAGCCCGCTCGCCTCGGCGTCGCGGATCATGTTCAGCGCGACCCGATCCTTGTGGCTGCCGCCCGGGTTCAGGTACTCGCACTTGACATAGATGTCGCTCTCGATCCCCTCCGTGACCCGGTTCAGCTTGACGATCGGCGTGTTGCCGACGGCTCTCGTGATATCGCTGAGCGCGCCTCGCATCATGGAGAGACCTCTACCCGCCGCGCGCCGCAGCGACAAGCGGAGCGAGCGGGCGCGGAGGGCCCCGTTACATCGCCTCTCGCGCCCCGGCGCGGGGCGGTCACGGGCGCTTTCGCGATCGTCGGGCGACGAGGGTACAGGGTCTTATCCATGGTCTCCCGCCGAGCCGTGATCGCCACGTGATGAGCTCCACGCGCACCGGAGCGCCCGCCGCCTTCGACGCGGCGCGGATCGAGGAGATCCGGTCCGCCGCGCGCGGGTACGCGGCGAGCAAGGCGTTCAGCCGCGACGCGGTGGACGAGATCGCGCCCGGGCCGGTCGAGCCGCGGCGGCGCGCCCGGGCGGCGCCGAGCGGCGCGCGGAGGTCCTGCGGG
>JAICEP010000174.1 GCA_025924095.1 Sorangium sp. | reverse complement strand
GCCCTCGAACGCGGGGCCGAGCACCGCGAGGCCGAGCCGCGCCTCGACGAGCCGGCGGACGTTCGCGGTGTCCTCGTCGACCTTCGTCCCGCCGAAATACACGCCTCGCACCTTCGTGAGCCGATCGCGCTCCGAGGGGGAGGGCGGGGGCTTCATGAGGCACAGGAGGAACGCATCCTTGTCGGATCCGCGCGCGGCGTCGTCGATCCCGCGAACGTCGCGCAGCTCGGCGCGAGGAGCGCGCACGTACACCGCGGGCCGGCGGAGCAGGGCGTCGAGGGCCCCCGGCGCGCGGAGCGAGGGGTCGACGACGTCGGCGGGATCCCCGTCGCTCGCGGCCTCGCCGATCCAGCGATCCGTCGCCTCGACGAAGCTCTCGTGGCCCGCGGGGAGCCCCGCGCGGCGCTCGTCGAGCACGGTCAGCAGGGCGCGCCGTTCGGCCTCGACGGTGCGGCGATCGTGGACGTACATCGCGATCGCGAGGAGCCCGATGACCACCGCCGTCAGCAGCGTGAGCAGCCGTGCGCGCCCGAGCCGCTGCCCGCTCGCGAGCGTCCCCTCGATCCCGGCTCGAGCCGCGTGATGGCGTGCGCGCGCCCGGTGGCTGACGGCCCGCTCCACGCGCGCGGTGAGCGCGGGGTTCATCCGCTCCGTCGTGAGGAACGTCGCCACGTCAGCTCTCCCCGGAGGGACCCGCGAACGCGGAGTCCCGACCCACGATGGAGAGCGCTCGGGAGGCGAGCAGGTTGCGATCGATGAGGCCCTCGAGCTCGCCGCGGGTCACGCCGAGCCGAGCCGCGGCCTGGGCCGCGAGCGAGGTCGCGGCCACGCCGGCGATGAACTGGTACGTGGGCTTCTGCGACGCGTCGAGCTCCACCTGGACGAACCGGAGGTTCCTGATCGCCTTCTCCCGCTCCAGCCGCGCCGCGAACGTCAGGAAATGCGTGGTGATGAACGCCTGCGGGCGGAGCTTCTCGAGCAGCGCGACGACGAGCTCGAAGATCTCCTCCCCCTCGGACGGGTTCGTCCCCGAGCAGAGCTCGTCGAGGATCACCATCGCTCCCGGGCCGAGCTCCTCGAAGAGCGCCCGGATCCGGAGGAGCTCCATGCCGAGCCGCCCCTCGCTCTGATCGAACTTCGTCTCCTGGATGAGCGACACGACGAGCCCCGGGACGCAGACGACGCTCGCCCTGCGCGCCGGCACGAACATGCCTGCCTGCGCGAGGAGCTGCGCCAGCGCCACCGACTGGAGCAGGCGAGTCTTTCCGCCCGAGTTCGGCCCCGTGACAAGGAGCGTCGTGTCGGCCCGATCGGTCACGACGTCGCACGGCACCGCCTTGCCTCCGTGGGCGACGAGGAGCGGATTGAAGAGGCCGAGGAGCACGCGCTCGCCCTCCGCGACGGACCGGAGCTCCGGCAGGCTGACCTCGAGCCCCGCCGCCGCGGTGAGATCCCGGAAGCCGAGCGCTCCCAGGTAGACCTCCATCTCTCCGACGAGCGGGACCAGCTTGACGACCTGATCCTCGATGCCCTCGAACACCGCGTCGATGAGCCTCGCCATGACCTCTCCGTCGCCAAAGCTGTACCCGCGGAAGAACATCTCGAGCTTCGCGAGCCAGCGCCGCACCGGCGACAGGACGAACGGGTTCTCCTGCCGCTCCCGGACGGTCACGACGTCGAAGCCGCGGATGCGGCCGTCGGCGCCGACGCGGATGTCCAGGCGGAGCGTCGCGAGGTGCTCGTCATAATCGAGGAGATCGGCCATCGATCGATATCCCTCGGTCGCCTGCACCGCCTGGCCGAAATCGCGCAGCCGGGAGAGGCCCGATCGAGCGCCCTCGAACGACGCGCTCATCAGGTCGAAGACCTCTTTGACGATCGCGAGCACGTCGAGCTGCCGCCGCGTCGGATCGAACTTCTTCCCTGCCACCGCGCCCTCGAGCGCGCCCCGCAACCGGCACGAGGCCGTGTAGAGCTGCTCGAGCTGCCTGCGAAACGTGGGTGAGCTCGAGAGCTCGTGGAGGATCCCCCTCCGGAGCTCGGTCACGCGCGGGTCGCTCGGAGGCCGGGAGAGGACGCGGAGGATGAACCCTCGGTGGACGACGGCCTCGTGCCCCCCGACGCGGACGCGGAAGCACCGGGCCACGAACTCCTCCAGGAACAGGTCCGGCGCGAAGTTCTTCGGATCCCACGTGGAGGGCGCGATGGGCGCCCGATCGAGCGCCTGGCCGAAGAGCCCGCCGGAGACGCCGCTGGTGAACGCGAACGAGAGGGACTGTCGCAGCTCGTCGAGATCGGCCCGCGCGGGCGGATCCACGAAGAGCAGGCTGGGGATCCTGTCCGTGGACGGGAGCGCGGCCGCACAGGGCACGTCGGGCCTGTGGGGCGCGGGCGGACGGGCAATGCTCTCGGTGGGAATCTGCGCGTCGATCGGGTGCACGAGCAGACGACCCGCGCTCGCAGGAAAAGTTCCCCCGCGCAGGGAATACCCATGAAGATCGTCGCGAAACCGCGAGATTCCACGGCGGCTGGGGCGCTCCGGCGTCCCGGTGCTCCGAGGGGGTCACGGCCAACCGGGTCGAGGAGCGGGAGAGCGCGAGGTCGCGCTGACGCGCGCGGTCAGCCGAGGATCTGCGCGCAGAGCTGCTGGAGCTCCCGCAGCATGTCGGGCGTGGCCTGGAGGGTGATCCGGGAGCGGTGCTCGCCCTCCTGGTAGCTCAGCGTGAGCAGGACGACGGGCGACGCGATCTTCGCCCCGCGGCTCGCGGCCGCGATCGTGTCGATGCGCCAGTCGACGCCGGTGAGCAGCTTGCCGTGGTCGAGCAGCGCGCCGCGCACGATCTCCCGCCGCACGACCGCCCTGGCCTGGTCGTAGCCGGCGAGCAGGATCGCCTGGATCTCCTCGGCGCCCTCGCCGGGCGCGAGCGCCGCGAGGTCGGCCGCGAGCGCGGCGCGGTCGAGATCGCGCTTGCTCGCCTCGCGGACGAGGAAGCGGCACGCCTTGAGCACCCGCGCGAGCGCCTCGGCGTCGACCTCGTGCCGGCGGCAGAACGCGTCGAGGAGCCGCTCCACGGCGGCGGGCACCGGCTCGCCAAGGCTGGGCCCGAGCGCCTCCCAGAGGCGCTGCCGCGCGCCCTCGGGCAGCTCCAGGAGCCGGCGCAGGTCGGCGCCGAGCTCCGGGGGCGGCGGCGCGCCGTCGAGGCTCAGGAGCTCGGCGCGGGGGGAGGGCGCTTCGCGCGCGGGGGTGCTCATCGCGACCTCGCCCACGATTGCCGAGCTCCGCGGCGATGTCCATGGCCGCGCGCGCGCCGGCCGTACTGGCCCGCGAGCGCGGCCGGGGCGGCGCCCGCCCGGCTCACTTGCTCAGCTGGATCGGGACGTAGAGGGCGCGCATCTTCGACATCGTGCCCTCGCGCGTGTACCCGGCGAGCCCGTACAGGACGTTCCACCAGTGCCCCTGCGGCGTCTCGCCGTACGAGAACACGGGGAAGAAATGGAACTCCCACTCCTTGCCGGTGCGCACCCGCTGCTCGCGGTAGACCGTGTTGAGCGCGACCTGCGTCACCGAGTTCTGGTCCGCGAACCGGAAGAAGACCGGCAGGGCCATCGTGGTGCGCGACGTCGGCGACGCGAAGTCCCAGAGGAACGGCGCGACAACGAGGTGCGTGGAGCTGCGGTTTCGACCCGAGTAGAAGAACGGGTAGATGTCCGTCTCCCAGCCGGTGAGATCCTGCGTGTGCCGGACCAGCGGCGTGAGCCACGTTGTGTCGCTCAACCCGTGGCGCTTGAAGCGGCCATAGAACGGGAAGAGGACGAGATCATCGCTGCGCGGCGAGGTGTTCCGGTAATAGAACGGGAGCAGGAACGTCCGCTCGAGATCGATGTCCGGATCCCTGAATTGCCAGAAGAGCGGCGTGATCATGTCGAGCTCCGTCCGCCCTCGATAGCGAGCGTAGCCCCAGGTCGCGAAGGTGCTCTGCCCCTCCTCGCCGCGCGCCTTCACGAACAGCGGCGTGACGAGCAGGTTCGAGTTGCCCTCGTATCCGTAATGGAAAAACGGGAACAGCGTGGTTCGATCGTGGTTCTTGCCCCAGCTGTGCCAGTAGAAGGGCATGATGTTGAACACGTCGCCCTCGCGCGAGTGCTGCCACATCAAGGGACCCCAGATGTTCGTCGAGCGGTCTCCGACGTCGCTGTAATGGTAGTAGTGCAGGAGCGGCGGGATGACCTCGTACTCGCTGGTCTCGTCACGACCGTAGAAGTAGAGCGGGGCCACGCCGAGATCGATCTTGTCGGCCGAGCGCGCGTCGCACGCGGGGCCGCCCTTCCAGCTGCAGAAGAGGGGGCCGACCAGGTTGAAGCCGCTCCGCGCGGTGTGGTGCGTGAAGGTGAGCAGGGGAGGGATGTGGAGGTAGCCGCTCCCATCGTCGCTCTTGCCCTCGAAGAAGAGCGGCGCGAGCCAGTTGTCGTGCCGGCCCGGCTCCGCCTTGCGGCCGGGGCTCGCGGGGCGGCCCTCGGACTCGCGGTGCATGAACGGGCCGACGATCGTCGTGTAGGTGTTCTGGTCCCGCAGCTTCCAGAAGAACGGGAAGAGGACGTCAGCGTCGACGTCCTTGCTCCGGCGGTTGTAATAGAGCGGCGTCACCATCGTGGCGCGGTCGCCGGGCATCTTGCGCTCCGCCCACAGGGGGAAGAGCGTCCGGAACTGGTAGCTGCCGCTCCGCTCGCCGTAATAGAGCCCGTACCAGTCGCGCTGGATCTCCTCGGCGCGCCCGACCTCCCACTCGCCGGGGTCGTTCGTGCCGATCTGCTTCTTGACCGACGGCGGCACGGCCAGCGGGTCCTCCGGCAGGGTCGGCTCCTGGGTCTGGATCGGGCTCTCCTCGGCGGTCGGCGCCGCGTGCGTCTCCGGCGTGCCGGGCGGCGGCTGCGGCGAGCTCGAGGGGGGCGGGCCCATGCCGGGCTGGCCGAAGCTGACCTGCGCCGCCGCGACGGACGGCGCGGCGAGCGCGGCCAGCGCGGCGGCGAGCGAGAGCGCCGCGCCCGCGCGCCGCGCCCGGCCCTGTTCCTCGCCCGCCGGAGCGCCGCGCGCCCTTCGCGAGCGGCCCGGTGCTCCCATCGCCTCGGAGGTCAACGCGCTCCCCGCTGGCCGATGGGTGAAGCCTCGAGGGCCCGATCCGCGAGCACGCGCGCCGCCCCTTCGAGCGGGATCTCCTCCTGCACGTGCGCCACGAGATCCTTGATCTGGATGACGCCGCGCTCGACCTCCGAGTCGCCCAGGATCACGCAGAGCCGCGCGCCGAGGGCGTCCGCGCGCCGGATCATCGCCTTGAGCCGCCCGCCGCGCCCGTCCAGCTCGACCGAGACGCCGAGCGCGCGCAGCTGCTTCGCCAGGACGAGCGCCCGGTCCGCGCCAGCCTGGCCGAGCGGGGCGAGGAAGCAGCCGGGCCTGCGGCGCGAGGGGGCGTCGGGCATCACCGTGAGCAGCCGCTCCATCCCCATCGCGAAGCCGATCGCCGGCACGCTCGGCCCGCCGAGCCCGGCGACCATGTTGTCGTAGCGACCGCCGCCCGCGAGCGTGCTCTGGGCGCCGAGATCGCTCGAGGTCGCCTTCACCTCGAAGAGCGTGCGCGTGTAGTAGTCGAGCCCCCGCACGAGCGACCGGTCGATGACGTAGTTCACGCCGAGCACGTCGAGGCAGCGCAGCACGCCCTCCCAGTGGGCCCGGTCCGCGTCGTCGAGCAGGTCGATGATCGACGGGGCGTCGCGCGCCACCTCGTGGTCGCGCGGGTCCTTCGAGTCGAGGATGCGCAGGGGGTTCTTCTCGAGGCGGCGCTGCGAGTCCTCGCTGAGCTCGCCCTTGCGCGGCGTGAAGTGGGCGAGCAGCGCCTCGCGGTAGCGCTCGCGCGTGCCCGCGCTGCCGAGCGAGTTCACGTGGACGACGAAGTCGTCGACGCCGATGCGCTGCAGGAAGCCCGCGACGAGGTCGATCGTCTCGGCGTCGCAGAGCGGCCCGGGATCGCCGAAGAGCTCGCAGCCGGCCTGGTAGAACTGGCGGTAGCGCCCCTTGGCCGGCCGCTCGCCGCGGAACATCGCCCCGAGGTAGTACCAGCGGGTGACCGGCTCCTTGGCGTGCACGCCGTGCTCGACGTACGCGCGCGCGGCGCCCGCCGTGCCCTCGGGGCGAACGGTGAGCTGATCGCCGTGGCGCTCGAAGGAGTACATCTCCTTCTCGACCACGTCCGTCGTCTCGCCCATCTGGTGCCGGAAGAGCTCCGTCGGCTCGATCAGCGGCGTGCGCACCTCGGCATAGCCGTGGAGCTCCGCGTGGAGGCGGAAGGCCCCCTCGAGCTTGTGCCAGCGCTCCACCTCTTCGGGGAGGATGTCGTTCATCCCCCGTACCGCACGCAGTTCCATCGCGCGGCGCTTATGGTCGGTGCTGGCGAGCGGGTCAAGCCGGTCGGATGCTTCCCGGTACGTTGGGTCTCGCCGCCTCACCGTCCGGGGGCTATGTGCTCTCTCCGAGAAGCATGGCGAAGGCGAAGACGCGCGCTGCGGCGATCGATCTTGGGAAGGCCCGCGTCGGCGTGGCCGTGACCGACGAGCTCGGGCTCTACGCGCACCCGCGGCCGCTGCTCGACGGGCGGAACCGGAAGGCGCTCCTGACGGCCCTCGCGGCGCTCGCCCGGGACGAAGGGATCACGCGGTTCGTTGTGGGGCTGCCGCTCGAGATGAACGGGGCCGAGGGGCCCGCCGCGCGGCGGGCGGTGGCCTTCGCGCAGGTGCTGGCCGACGCGGCCGGCGTCGAGGTGGAGCTCGTCGACGAGCGGCTGACGACGGTCGAGGCGGCACGGCGGCTGCGCGACGGGGGCATCTCGGGACGAAAGAGCAAGGAGCGCGTCGACGGGGCGGCGGCGGCGCTGCTGCTCCAGGCCTGGCTCGACGGGCGGCGCGGTTAGCCGCGGCGTCTTCGGCGCTGGCGGCGCTCGCCGGCGCTAGCGGCTCTCGCTGCGGAGCAGCAGGTACGCGCCGGCGGCGCCGACCCCGCCGATCGCGAACAGCACGACGTCCCACATGGGCCACGCGACGCCGGCCGCGCGCCGGAGGACGACGGCCTCGACGACCCGCACGAGCAGCGACGCGAAGCCGTACGCGCACAGCCCGACCACGATCGGCCGGCGGAGGTTGTCGGCCAGATCGACCGCCTTCATGCTGTTGTTCCACACGCTCCGGCGCACGTGGCGCGCGCCGATCAGCGCGGGGGTGATCAGCGCGAAGCCGATGCCGGACGCGAGCAGGACCGCCTCGAGGCCCGTCAGGTTGTCGGTCACGGTGCCGCCTCGCGAGAGGCGGATGATCGCGGTGACCAGCGTGATGAGGCCGCCGGCGACCCAGAAGATGCCGAGCACCGACAGCAGCAGGATGAGCGGCCTCGCCATGCTCACCTGCTGCGCCTGGCGGAGCTGCATCGTCATCGTCGGCGCGGCGCGCGGCGCCGACGGCAGCGAGTTGCGCGGCCCGGACTGGACGCCGGGGGAGCTCATCTCCTTCGGCTCGGCCTCGGTGCTGTCGTAGAGCGCGAGCTCCGCGTCGAGCTCCTCCATCGTCTGGTAGCGATGGACGGGCTCCTTCGCCATGGCCCGCTGGATGATCATCTCGAGCGGCTCGGGGATGCTCGGCTCGAGCGAGCGCGGGCGCGGCGGGTCCTCGGTGAGCACCGCGGTCAGCGTCGCGGTCGGGTCGTTGCGGTCGAACGGCCGGCTGCCGGTGAGGGCACAGTAGAGGATCGCGCCGACGGCGTAGATGTCCGCCCGGTGATCGACGCGCTCGCCGCGGGCCTGCTCCGGGGCCATGTACGACGGCGTGCCCATGATCATGCCCGTCTGCGTGAGCGCGGCGCCCGGCGCGTCGTCGACCTTGGAGATGCCGAAGTCGATCACCTTGGCGATGGGCATCGTGAGGTCGCCGGTGAGGAACACGTTCTCCGGCTTCATGTCGCGGTGCACCACGCCCTTCGCGTGGGCGGCGGTGAGCGCCTTGCAGATCTGCCGGACGATGCGCACGGCCGGGCCGATCTTCATCTTGCCGACCTCATTGAGGTAGTCGGCGAGCTCCCTGCCTTCGAGGAACTCGTTGACGAGGAACGGCCGCCCCTCCGCGGTGCGGTGGACGTCGAAGACGGTGACGACGTACGGGCTCTGCACCGCGGCGGCGGCCTCGGCCTCGCGCTGGAACCGCGAGATCACCTGCGGCTGCCGCGCGAACTCCGGGTGCAGCATCTTGATGGCGAAGCGCTTGCTCGAGATCCGGGTGTGGCGCGCCTCGTAGACGCGCCCCATGCCGCCCTCGCCGACGACGCGCATGACCGTGTACGTCTCGTTGATCGTCTTGCCGACGAGGTCGTCGCGGAGCGCGTCGTCCTCCGACTCGTCGAGCGTCGCGGCGTCGCGCGGGCAGACCCTGAACTCGGCCGGGTAGCGCACCCCGCAGGTGGGGCAGACCTTGGGGGTCGCGTTGTCGCTCCCGGAGGCCGGGAGCGCGGTGGCGGAGGTAGACAGGCTCGTCATCGCGTTCGCGATATGAAGGTCCGACTGCGAGCCCCGTGCGTCCGACTGCGGTCGGGAGCCGCGTGGGTCCGACTGGGGTCGGGAAGGGTCCGACTGCAGTCGGGGAGCGTCGTCAGGGGGCCGGAGGGTGCCGGGCATCGCGGACCGAGGGTAGCCAATCGGCCGTTCTGGGGGTGACAAATCGCGCGCCCATGTCGACCGCGTTGACGGACCGAGGCGTCTGCGTATACTCGCGCGCTCCTCAGCTCACTGGCCTGAACTTCGTGGGCTCCCGCCGCTACGGGCGCGAGGCTCGCCTTCAGGCGTCGCTTGGCCAGTCGCCGGCGTTGTAAGACGCCCCGGCCCGGACGCTCGGCAGCGCACCGGCAAGGCCATGGAGAGCCAGCATGCTGCACTCGATCCAGAAGACGGATATCATTCAGAAGTACGCGGTTCACGAGGGGGACACCGGGTCCCCCGAGGTCCAGATCGCGCTCCTCAGCGAGCGGATCAACCAGCTGCAGGATCACTTCCGCACGCACCAGAAGGACCACCACTCCCGCCGGGGTCTGCTGAAGCTGGTGAGCCAGCGCCGCAGGCAGCTCGACTACCTCAAGCGCATCAACATCGAGCGCTACCGCACCCTGATCGGCCGCCTCAACCTCCGCAAGTAGCGGATTTCTGGGCGGATCGCGCCGGCCCGCCGGCGTGATCCGCGGCGCGTCGAGCGGAGCGCCCGCGTGGCACGCCCGAGCGAGGCGCTCGACCCGCCGCCCCCACGTGACAGCGAGCAGGCGACGAGCCCTGGCGACAGCCCGCCCGGGTGGTCCGTTCCGCCGCGCCGCTCCCTCCCACATCCACGATCCCTCCGCGATCCATCGATCCAGCGACCGCGCCACGGACGACGGGCCGGCGTTCCGGTCCGTTCCGTTCCGTTCGGGGGGTTGCGGCACGCACCCCTGAACGCCTGCTTTTTGCGCTGGCGAGAGGGGAGCGAACGCTCTAAGGAGGTCATTCATTGACCACGGACCGGCGAGGCGATAGGCCTCGCCGTTTCCGAGCGCGGGCTCCGCGCGTCTTCGTCTTCGCTTCGTGCGCAGCAGCTCGGCTCCTGCGCAGGGACCGAGGAAGAAGAGCAGCCCCTCGCGCTCGGCGTAGCGCCGCACGCAGCGGCCCTCGCGATCGCGAGAGAGAGCTGAAATCCAAATGTTTGTTCGTGAATCCGTCATGGTGGGCGGCCGTGCCCTCACCCTCGAGACCGGCCGCCTGGCGAAGCAGGCCCACGGGGCCGTGCTCGTCACCTACGGCGACACCATGGTGCTCGTGACCGTCGTCTCGCAGGACGAGCGGCCGGGCCTCGACTTCTTCCCCCTCACCTGCGAGTTCGTCGAGAAGACGTACGCCGCCGGCAAGATCCCCGGCGGGTTCTTCAAGCGCGAGGCGCGCCAGCGCGAGGAGGAGATCCTCACGTGCCGCCTCATGGATCGCCCGCTCCGCCCGCTCTTCCCCGAGGGCTTCAAGCGGGACACGCAGATCATCGCCACGGTCCTCTCCAGCGACAAGCAGAACAAGGCCGACGTCCTCGCCCTGACGGGCGCGAGCGCCGCGCTGCACATCTCCGACGTCCCCTGGCAGGGGCCGATCGTGGGCGTGCGCGTGGGCCGGATCGAGGGCGAGTTCGTCGCGTACCCGACGGCCGCCGACATCGAGAAGTGCGACATCGATCTCGTCGTCGCGTGCTCGCGCGACGCGATCGTGATGGTCGAGGGCGGCGCCGCGGAGGCGACCGAGGCCGAGATCATCGACGCGCTGATGTTCGCGCACGAGACGGCGCAGCCGGTCATCGATCTCATCGAGAAGATGCGCGCCGCGGTGGGCAAACCGAAGCGCGAGTTCGTCGCCCCGGCGCTGCCGGACGAGATCAAGCGGCGCGTCGCCCAGCTCGTCGACGAGGACCTCAGGGCCGCGACGCGGGTGACCGACAAGAAGGCGCGCTACGATGGCTACAGCTCGCTCAAGAAGAGGATGACCGAGACCCTGGCCGCCGAGCTCGGAGCCGAGAAGCTCCTGCCCATCCAGGGCCTCGTGAAGGCCAAGTTCGAGGAGCGCAAGGCGCACGTCGTCCGCACCTACGTCATCGAGGAGGGCCGGCGCATCGACGGGCGCGACGGCAAGAGCATCCGGCCGATCATGAGCGAGGTGGGCCTGCTCCCGCGCGTGCACGGCAGCGCCCTGTTCCAGCGCGGCGAGACGCAGGCGATCGTCACGACGACGCTCGGCACCTCGACCGACGAGCAGAAGATCGACGGCCTGATGGGGGAGACGTGGAAGCGCTTCTACCTCCACTACAACTTCCCGCCCTTCTCGACCGGCGAGACGAAGCCGATGCGCGGCCCCGGCCGGCGCGAGATCGGCCACGGCGCGCTCGCCGAGCGCGCCCTGGCGCCGATGATTCCCGCCGAGACCGATTTCGCCTACACGATCCGCATCGTCTCGGACATCCTCGAGTCGAACGGCAGCTCGTCGATGGCCTCGGTGTGCGGCGGCTCGCTGGCGATGATGGACGCCGGCGTGCCGATCAAGGCAGCGGTGGCCGGGGTGGCCATGGGCCTCATCATGGACGAGGCCACCGGCAAGTACGCGGTGCTGAGCGACATCGCCGGCGCCGAGGACCACTACGGCGACATGGACTTCAAGGTCGCCGGCACCGCGCAGGGCATCACCGCGCTGCAGATGGACATCAAGGTCACCGGCATCTCGCAGGAGATCATGCGCAAGGCGCTGACGCAGGCGCTGGCCGGCCGCCTGTACATTCTCGACAAGATGCAGGAAGCGCTCGGCGCG
>JAICEP010000173.1 GCA_025924095.1 Sorangium sp. | reverse complement strand
GCTGCGCGCCTTCGCTCCTCGGGGCGCTCATCGCGCTCGCGTCGCAGGCGCAGGCGCAGGCGCAGCAGAGCGCGCCGGCTGCGCCGGCCGAGCCTCGCCAGCACGAGGGCTACTCGAGCTACGAGAGCGCCACGATCGAGCGCGCCCTGGCGCGGCTCGGCGCGACGCTCGATCCCGCCCCCGAGGGCAAGATCGTCGAGGGGATCGACGTGGTCCCGTTCGAGGTGATCGAGGACCGCGATCCCGCGCCGTCCTTCCTGAACTGGTTCCACGCGCTCTCGCGGCCGTACGTCATCCGGCGCGAGGTGCTGCTCGGGGTCGGGCGCCCCTACGCGCAGGCGCTCGCCGATGAGTCGGCGCGCAACCTGCGCGGCCTGAGCCAGGTGTCGCTCGTCCTCGTCTTCGCCGTGCGGGGCAGCGCGCCGGATCGGGTGCGGGTCGCGGTCGCCACAAAGGACGTCTGGAGCTTGCGCCTCAACACGGACTACCGCATCGCCGAGGGGGAGCTCGAGAAGCTCTTCCTGCAGGCCGCCGAGCAGAACCTGCTCGGCATCCACCACGCCGTCGCGGCGCAGCTCGCGCTCGATCCCGGCGCGCTCTCGCTCGGCGTCGCCTACGCGATGCCGGGCATCGGGGGCAGCCACGTGCGGATGCGGACCGAGCTGAACGCGATCGTCGATCGGAAGACCGGCGAGCTCGAGGGCACGCGCGGCGAGTTCGTGTACGGGCAGCCGCTCTACGCGACGGCGGCGGAGTGGGCCTGGGACGCCGAGGTCACCTGGCGCGACGAGGTGACCCGCCGCTTCATCGGCACGAAGCTCGCCACCTTCGACGCGAGCGCCACGCCGGACGACGATCGCATCCCGTACCGCTACCGGAGCGATCTCCTGGTGGGCGGCTACGCCGTCACGCGCAGCTTCGGCGCCGCCGCCTCGGCCGTGAAGCACGATTTCTCGGTGGGCATCGAGGCGAGCCGCAAGGTGTACCGCCTCGACGCGCCCGCGGGCTTCGCTCCGGCCGCGATCGCCGAGTTCGAGGCGCGCGTGATGCCGGTGAGCGACACCCGCGTCGCGCCGACGTTCAAGTACTCCACGTACTCGACCCGCTTCTCGCGCGTGCTCGACTTCAACACGCTCGCGCTGCAGGAGGACTACCGGCTCGGACACGAGCTCTCGATCCTGCTCTACCCGGTCACGACCGCGCTCAACTCCACCCGGAGCTTCCTCGGCGTCTCCGCCGCGGCGGCGTACACCGTCGCGCTCGGCGACGGCCTCGCGCGCGCGGTGGTCGAGACCGTCACGGAGCTCGACGGCTCCCGGATCTTCGACGCCTCGATCGAGGCGCGCGCGCGCGTGCACACGCCGAGCTTCGGCGTCGGGCGGCTCGTGCTCGACGTGCGGTTGCTCGACCGCTACCGGAATTACCTCAACAGGCAGTCGCCGCTCGGCGGCGAGACGCGCCTCCGCGGGTACAAGTCGGCGGCGTTCATCGGCGAGGACGTGCTCTCCGCGAACCTCGAGCTCCGCACGCGCCCGGTGGAGATCTGGTCGTGTCAGCTCGGTGGCGCGGCCTTCTTCGACGCCGGCGACGCGTTCGACGGCTACGACGAGCTGCGCCTCAAGCAGTCGGCCGGCTTCGGGCTCCGGGCCCTCTTCCCGCAGTTCAACCGCATCGTCACGCGCGTCGACTGGGGCTTCCCGCTCACGCGCGGCTACAGGGGGCCCGGTGCGATCCCGGGCATCATCGTCCTCAGCGCCGGTCAGGCGTTTCCGATGCTCCCCGCGGACGAGTAGGCGCGCCGTCGCGCCCGCGTGGCTCCTCCCCGGCCGGGGCGCCCCTCGGGGCCGCCGGGGCCGCGCTCGCCACCCGCGCGCGGTGGGCCGCGAACGCCCCCCGGAGCGCGGGCGGCACCGGCTCCCGGTCGAGCGCCGCGAGCGTCTCCGCCGCCGGCCTGCCCGCGAGCAGCGCGTGCCAGGTCTGCTCGAGCGCGCCCCTGAGCCGCGCAGCGTCGTCCTTCGGCGGCTCCTGCCGCTTGCTCGGCCCGGCCGCCTCTGCGCCCGGGCCTCGCGCGCGCGTCTCATGAAACGCCTGCGCCGCGCTGCCCCGGTGCGTGTAGCGATCGCCCTCGAAGCCCGCGACGTCGAGGAGATCTGGCGCGATGGGATCCTCCTCGGCCACGCCGATCCGACCGGCGAGCTCCAGCGTGCCGTCGTGGTCGACGTCGAGCGCGAACCGCGGTGGCATCGCGAGCTCGACGGCGTACCGGGTCGCGCCGAGCGGGTGTACGCCCCAGATCTCCAGCTCTCCCGCCTCGTTTCTGAGCACGACGTCCGGCGCGCCGTCGCGGTTGAGATCGGTCCCCGAGCGGAACGCCCCGAGCTGCTCCGTCGCGTCCGGCTGCGATCCCGGGAGGAGCGACGGCATCAGCTGGGTCGCCTGGCTGCGGTCCACGCGCCCGCTGTCGAGGGGCCCGGCGGCCATGACCACGCCGCGCGGCGTCGCCACGCGGACCGCCGAGGTGCGGCGCCCGAGCGCGTCGGTCCCGCGGTAGCCGCGCAGCACCACCTCGCCTCCGCGGCGCGGGAGCGCGCCGCGGAGCTCGACCTCGAGCTTCAGCCCGAGCTCGGCGGTCTCCACGTCGATGGCGCGCAGCTGAGCCTCGAGGTCCGGGGGCGTGACGTACGCGCCGAGGGGCGGCCGGCGCGCGGCGCCCCAGGGTGAGACCTGATGATCGCTGGCGCAGGAGATGAGCAGAACGCACATCGTCAGCGAGAGCTTTTCTGTTACCGTTCCCATCCGCATGCGCCTGCTAGTCGCCGATAAGATGGATCTCTCGGCTCTGGAAGAGCTCAAGGTACTCGGGATCCAGATCGAGTCCCGGCCCGAGCTCACCCAGGACACGCTGCCGGCGGCCCTGGACGGGATCGGCATTCTCGTCGTTCGCTCGACGGAGGTCACGGCGAAGGCGATCGAGGCTGGCCGTCAGCTCAACTTGATCGTGCGGGCCGGGGTCGGCGTGGGCACGATCGACGTCGCGGCGGCGAGCGCGCGCGGCGTCTACGTGGCGAACTGCCCCGGCAAGAACGCGACCGCGGTGGCAGAGCTGACGATGGCGTTCATCCTCGCGCTCGACCGCCGGCTTGTCGACGCGACGTCCGAGCTCCGGGCCGGCCGCTGGGAGAAGACGAAGTACTCGGCGGCCCGGGGGCTGTTCGGCCGGCGGATCGGGATCGCGGGGCTCGGCGCGATCGGCCGCGAGGTGCTTGTGCGCGCCCGCGCCTTCGGGCTCGAGCCGCACGCCTGGTCGCGCTCGCTGACGCCGGGCCGCGCCGCCAAGCTCGACGTCAGCTACGCCCGGACCCTGGAGGACCTGGCTGCCCGCTCGGACATTTTCACCATCCACCTGACGGCCACCCCGCAGACGCGCGGCATCGTCGGCCGGAGCGTCCTCGAGGCGCTCCCCGACGGCGCGATCGTCGTGAACGCCGCGCGCCCCGAGGTCCTGGACTACGCCGCGCTCGAGGAGCTCATCCCGCGCAAGGGGCTGCGGGTCGGGCTCGACGTCTTCGCCAGCGAGCCCGACAAGGGCTCGGCGTCGTTCGAGTCGCACCTCCTGGCGCGGGGGCTCGTCTATGGGACCCCGCACATCGCCGCGCAGACGGAGCAGGCCCAGCGGGCCATCGCCCTCGAGACGGCCCGGATCATCCGCTCCTTCATGACGGAGGAGGAGCTGCCCAACGTGGTCAACATCTGCGCTACCTCGCCCGCTCGCTACGCGGTCGTCGTCCGGATGCTGGACAAGGTCGGCGTGCTCGCGAACACGCTCAGCGTCATGAAACGGCACGGGATCAACATCGAGGAGATTTCAAATACCGTCTTCGAGGGGGCCACTGCCACGTGCACGAAGATGCGGGTCTCCGGCCGGCCGAGCGAAGCCTGCCTGAAGGAAATCGCGGCGTTTGAGGAGGTCCTGCACGTGGATATCGTCGCGCTGCCGAATCTGGCGTAAGGCAGCCCGCCCTCCGGCGGTGACGCGGCGCAGGCCAAGGCGGGGGCGAACCGGCGGGGAGATCCCCGGCCACGGGGGGGCGGTTTGCCCGTATCCCCCCTTGCATGAGGTCCAGCATTCGACTAGGTTGTCCGCCGACAACTAGGCGGATCCGCGAGCCGGGTTCCCAGTTCGGGAATCGGCTCTTTTTTTTTGGCGCAGGGGCGCCGGGCACCGTCGCTCGGGGTTCATGGCGCTGAAAGTTCCCGGATCCGCCAAGGGTGACGTCTCTCCCATGCCGCAGCCGCAACCGATGGAGCCTTCGACCAGAGCTGTGTTCGATCTCGGGCGCGTTCGCGACGCCCTCGCGCCGGTGCTTGCCACGCACGGGGTCACGCTCGTCGACCTGGAGTGGACCACCGAGCGTGCGGGCTGGACGCTGCGGCTCACGATCGAGCGCGAGGGGGCGGCCGAGGTGGGCGGCGGCGTCACGCTGGAGGACTGCGTGGATGTGTCGCGCGACGTCTCGTCGGTCCTCGACGTCGAGGATCTCATACCCAACCATTACAACCTCGAGGTCAGCTCTCCGGGCCTCGACCGGCGGGTGCGCACACCGGCCGAGTTCGCTCGCTTCCTCGGCAAGACGGCGAAGGTGAAGCTGTCGCGCCCGGCGCCGGACGGCCAGCGGCTGCTCCGGGGCGAGCTCCTCACGGCTCCGGAGGGGCAGGTCGCGGTCCTGGTCGACGGCAAGCGGATCGAGGTGCCGTTTTCGGATGTCGTGGAGGCGCGCCTCGTCTTCGAGCTCTCGTCGCAGCCCAAGCCCAAGAAGGGGCAGCGGCAGGGCAAGGAGACCGCTAAGGAGTCGGGGCCGACGAAGCGGCTCGCGGAGGCGGCTCCGCGACCGGCCTCAATGCGGAGCGCGCGCGGTTCCGAGAAGCGCAAGTAGAGAGAAGAAAGATCAGGAGACAGGGACGTCATGGCAACGATGGCAGCGATGCCGACCTCGGAGACGAGCCTCGGCAGCATCCTCGATCAGGTCGCGAAGGAGAAGGGGATCGACAAGAAGATCCTTGTCGAGACGATCGAGGCCGCGATCTTGAAGGCCGCGCAGAGCGTCTTCGGCCCCACCCGCGAGCTCGAGGCGCGCTTCAACGAGGACAGCGGGCAGATCGACCTCTTCCAGTACATGACCGTGGTCGAGGCCGTGACGGAGCCGGAGCGCGAGATCTCCATCACTGACGTGGACAAGCTCAAGCTGGACGCGACCCTGGGCGAGGAGCTCGGCTTCCAGGTCTTCTGGCGCCCCGAGGACGCGGAGAAGGCGCGCGATCAGGACAAGGAGTACGGCGACATCCTGAAGCTCAAGCACGGCCGCACGACCTTCGGGCGCATCGCCGCCCAGACGGCGAAGCAGGTCCTGCTCCAGCGCGTGCGCGACGCCGAGCGCGATCTCATCTTCAATGAGTACAAGGATCGCAAGGGCGAGCTCATTCGCGGTATCGTGCGGCGGTTCGAGAAGGGCAACAACATCATCGTCGACATCGGCCGCACCGAGGGTGTGCTCACGTTCCGCGAGCAGACGCCGCGCGAGACGTACCGGCCGGGGGACCGCATCGTCGCGTACGTGAAGGACATCGATCGCGAGGCGCGCGGCCCGCAGGTCATCCTCTCCCGCTCCGATCCCCGGCTCGTCGAGAAGCTCTTCGAGGCCGAGGTCCCCGAGATCTACGAGGGCATCGTGCGGATCGTGTCGGTCGCCCGCGAGCCGGGCGCCCGCTCCAAGATCGCGGTGACCAGCCGCGACGCGGACGTCGACCCGGTGGGCGCGTGCGTGGGCATGAAGGGCTCGCGCGTGCAGGCCGTGGTCCAGGAGCTCCGCGGCGAGAAGATCGACATCGTGCCGTTCGATCGGGATCCGGCGCGCTACGTCATCGCCGCGATCCAGCCGGCCGAGGTGCACAAGGTGATCGTCGACGAGGCCGACGGGCGCATGGAGCTCGTGGTCCCGGACGAGAAGCTGTCGCTGGCGATCGGGCGCAAGGGCCAGAACGTGCGGCTCGCCGCGCAGCTGACCAACTGGAAGCTCGACATCATCAGCGAGACAAAGTTCAAGCAGATGGAGGAGGAGGCGATCTCCGCCCTGCAGCAGATTGACTGGGTGACCGAGCAGATCGCCAAGTCCATGTACCGGCTCGGCTTCCGCGCTCTGGAAGAGGTGAGCGAGGCCTCGGTCGAGGAGCTCGCCGCCATCCCGGGCCTCGGCGGCGCCGAGGCCGCCGAGCGCATCAAGGCGCAGGCGGACACGACGATGGAGCGGCTGCGTCAGGAGCGCATCCGTACCGCGAGTTCGCGCACGGAGCCCCTCACCGACCGCGAGCGGCTGATGTTCATCCGCGGCGTCGGCGAGCGGACGGTGGTACTGCTGGAGGAAGCCGGGTACCGCAGCGTGGAGGACCTGCTGCGAGAAGACGAGGATCGGCTGGCGATCCGCACGGGCCTTGGCATCAAGAAGGCGCGCGCCATCAAGCAGGGCGCGCGGGACTTCGTGGAGAGCGAGCAGAAGGTGCTCGATGCAGCGCGGGCGGACATTCGTCGCGCCGCCGAAGCGAGACACGTGTAACGCGTTTCAAGGAGTGGGGTTCAGAGGACCGAGGATGGAATCAGTGGTGAGCAGACAGAACGACGCGGGTGAGCGCGAGCCCTTCGAGAGGGGGCGGGTGCGCACGTGCGTCGGCTGCGGGGAGCGCGTCGGCGTCGATGACGTCCGCGGCGCTCGTCCGCTCGTCCGGCTCATCCTCGGTCCCGGCGGCGTGGTCGCGGTCGATCCGGGCGACGGCGGGTTCGGGCGGGGCGCGCACGTCCATCCGCAGCGGGACTGCGTGGCGGCCGCGGTCGCCCGGGGTCTCGCCCGTGCCGCCAAGGGACGGGTCCACGCGATCCTGGGAAATGCAGGCCCGGGCGCGGAGGGCGCCGGCGATCAGGCCGCCCCGGGCGCGGAGCCGCTCACGGCCGTCTCGCTGGCCCGGGCGATCCGCGAGGCGACGGAGCGCCGGCTCCGGCGGTTCATCCGTGCGGCCGTCCGCTCTCAGAGCGTGGCGATCGGCGCCGATGCGGTCGTGGGGTCGTGCGAGCGGGGCGAGGCCGCGCTCCTGCTGGTCGCGTGCGACGCGCCGGCAGGCGCGGATCGACCGGAGGTGCGGCGGGCGATCGCGGAGGGGCGCGCTGTCGCATGGGGCACCCAACAGGTGCTCGGCTCCCTGGTGGGCGGCCCGCGCGAGCGCGGCGTGGCGGTGATGGCGATCTTCTCGGCATCGCTCGCGGCCGCCGTTGCGCACGCAGCGCACGTCGTGGACGCCTGCGCCCGCATCGAGCGGGGCGAGGGCGCGGCGGAGGGCGGGCGCGGCAGCTCCGGTCGAAGGGGGCGGTCGGCGCGCAACGCGGCTGTCCGGTCGGAAGCAGGTGGGGTCCCCGAGCGACGGAAGGCTGCGTCCGGCCATGCTGGCCCGGCCCCTCGCCGTGGTTCGGGGAGGGCTGGGGTGGACGTCGAGCACGTCGAGCACCTCAGCCCTGGCGCTCGGCCGGCGTCCGAGGGGGTCAGGGAAAAACCTGACAGCCCGGCGGGCGGGCTTGCTGGCCGCGACGAGCGGCTGGCGTCAAAGAGTGGGTCCGGTCGGCTTCTTGCAATTGCGCGGGGCACCGGGGAAGGCGGCCCTGTCGGGGGCACGGTGGCGATGTCCGGTTCGACCGGACGCGCCACGACGGTGGACAGAGTGGCCGCAACGGGTCGCCCGCGCGGATGGGTGAAGCGGATTGGTTAACGTGGAGCGAGGTGCATGAGCAAAGTCCGGGTCTACGAGGTCGCCAAGCAGCTCAACATGGACCAGAAGACGCTGGTCGCGCTCTTCCAATCCATGGGTATTGGCGACGTGCGCAATCACATGAGCGCCGTCGAATCCGACGTCGTCGAGCGGGTCAAGCGGCACCTCGAGCGGCAGAAGTCGCCTGAGGTGGTGGAGGAGCGGATCCGCCCGACGGTCGTAAAGCGCCGCGCTCGGCCTGGGGCCGATCCCGAGCCGTCGTCGCCGGGCCGCGGGCCGGACCTGGAGGCGCCGGTGCACGTCGCTCCGGAGCCGGCGCCTTCGCGGCCTGCGGCTGCGTCGGTTCCAGCTTCCCCGCCGAACGAGCGCGTTGCTCAGGAAGAAGCGCCGGTCCATCGCCCCGCTCCGCCGCCGCCCGCCGCTTCCATCGCAGCGCCCCCGGCGCCGGCGCCTGAGCCGGTGGTCGCCGCGAGCCCGCGCGAGCCAGCGCCCGCGCCCAGCGCACCTGCCCCGGCAGCGCCGCCCGTTGCGGTAGCGCCGGCAGCGCCGCCGCCTCCGGCGGCTCCCGCTCCCGCAGCACCCGCGTCTGCCGCGGCGTCCGCGCCCGCGCTCGCGGAGGAGACGAAGGTGACCTCGCCCGAGCCGAAGCCTGCTCCGCCCGCCGCCGTCGCGGCGCCATCTGCCGCCGCCGTCGCGCCGGCCCCCGCCGAGTCGGCGCCTGCCGCGCCGGCCCCCGCCGCGGTTGCGCCCTCACCGGTGCAAGCGCCTGCTCCCGCCGCGCCGGCTGCGCCCGCGTCCACCGCGGCGCAGGCGTCTGCGCCGGCTCCGGCGAAGCCTGCAGCGCCCGCGTCCACCGCGGCGTCTGCGCCGGCCCGGACGCAGGCTGCGCCCTCGGCGCCTGCCCCGGCGCAAGGGGCGTCTCGGGCGACGCAGCCGCCCCCGCCCCATCGGCCTTCCGGTCCGGCGCACCACCCTGCGTCGTCCGCGGCCCGCCCGGGATCCCGGCCGACTGCGCCGCCCGTATCGGCGTCCGCGGCCAAGCCGGACGACCCGGCTGGCGCGAACCAGGCGCCGCGCCGGCCGTCCTCGCCGCCGAAGACCGGCATCGAGGTGTGGCAGGGACGCCCCGGCGTCACGATGCCTGCTGCCCGCACCGGCACGCCGCCGGCGCGGCGCACGACCTCCGATCCGCGTGCGAACGCCCAGCAAGCGCGCCCCGGCGGTCCCAGCTTCGGTCCAGGCGGCCGGCCCATGGGCGGCCGGAACACGCGCCCGGGGATGTTCGGGCGGCCGCGCCCGGGCTCTATGCCGCGCAAGCCGGTCCAGGTCTCCACGCAGGAGATGGCCTCGCACAAGAAGGTCATCAAGATCGAGGAGCAGGTCACCCTTCAGCAGCTCGCCGCGAAGATGAGCCTGAAGGCCACGGATGTGCTCATGCGGCTCCTGTCGATGGGCATGACGGGCGTGAACATCAACAGCACGCTCGACGCCGAGACGGCGAAGATCCTCGCGAGCGAGTTCGGCTGGAGCGTCGAGGACGTGGCTGTCAGCGAGCAGGACACGCTGACCGCCGCCATGCAGGCCGGCACCGAAGCCGACGAGGAGTTCGAGAACCGTCCGCCCATCGTCACCGTCATGGGTCACGTCGACCATGGCAAGACGTCGCTGCTCGACAGGATCCGGAAGGCCACCGTCGCCGAGGGCGAGGCGGGCGGGATCACCCAGCACATCGGCGCTTACCGCGTCGACACGCCGCGCGGGACGATCGCCTTCCTCGACACGCCGGGCCACGAGGCGTTCACGGCGATGCGCGCCCGCGGCGCCTCGCTCACCGACATCGTGATCCTGGTGGTCGCGGCCGACGACGGCGTGATGCCCCAGACCAAGGAGGCGATCTCGCATGCGCAGGCCGCGAAGGTGCCGATCATCGTCGCGGTGAACAAGATCGACAAGCCGGGCGCCGACGAGGACAAGATCAAGCGCGACCTCGCCGCGCTCGGGTTGCAGCCCGAGGAGTGGGGCGGCGAGACGATGTTCTGCAGCGTGTCGGCGAAGCTGGGTCAGGGCATCGACCAGCTCCTCGAGTCGGTCCTGCTCCTCGCCGAGGTCCAGGACCTCCGCGCCAACCCGAAGAAGCGCGCCAGCGGCACCGTCATCGAGGCCTTGCTCGATCGTGGCCGCGGACCGGTCGCGCGCGTCATGGTCCAGGACGGCACGCTCCGCACGGGCGACATCCTCCTGGCCGGCGCCGCGTGGGGCAAGGTCCGGGCGATGACCGACGAGCTCGGGCGCTCCGTCGCCGAGGCGGGCCCGGCGACGCCCGTCGAGGTCCTTGGCCTGGCCGAGGTGCCCAGCGCGGGCGATCCCGTCCACGCCGTCAAGGACGGGAAGACCGCGGAGGAGATCGCCGAGACCCGCCGCAAGAAGGCGTCGAAGACGCTGATCCCGCAGGACTCGCGCGTCTCGCTCGAGTCGATCACGAAGAACCTGCAGGAGGCCGATCAGCTCGAGCTCAAGCTGATCATCAAGGGCGACGTGCAGGGCTCGGTCGAGGCGATCACCCACGCGCTGGCGAAGCTCACGACCGAGAAGGTGAAGGTCACGATCGTGAACGGCGCCGTCGGTGGCATCACCGAGGGCGACGTCAACCTGGCGGTCGCGTCGAAGGCGGTCATCGTCGGCTTCAACGTCCGACCGGCCGGCAAGGCGGGCGCTCTGGCCGAGAACGAGGGCGTCGAGATCCGGCTCTACAACATCATCTACAACGCCGTCGACGACATCCGAAGCGCGATGGAGGGGCTCCTCCCCGCGACAAAGGTGGAGAAGGTCCTCGGCCGCGCCGAGGTTCGCCAGGTCTTCAAGATCACGAAGGCGGGCACGGTCGCCGGCTGCATGGCCGTGAGCGGCTCGGTCAAGCGCACCGCCGAGGCGCGCCTGATCCGGGACAACGCCGTCATCTGGACGGGGCGCCTCTCGGGGCTGCGCCGCTTCAAGGACGACGTGAAAGAGGTGGTCGAGGGGTTCGAGTGCGGTATCTCGCTCGATGGCTACTCGGACATCAAGGAGCGCGACCTCATCGAGAGCTTCGAGATCGAAGAGGTCAAGACGAGGCTCTGAGCCGCTAGATGTTCGTCGGCGTTCTCCGTCTCCGCCTCGATATCGTCGGGGCCCGCTCCCTCAAGGACAAGCGCAGCGTGGTGCGCTCCTTGAAGGAGCGGGCGCAGAGTCGGATGCGCGTGTCGATCGCCGAGATCGGCGTGCTCGACGATCCGAGGCGGGCGACGCTCGGCGTCGCGGTCGTCTCGAACTCGGCGGCCATGTGCGACAAGGTCCTCGCGGACGTGGCCGCGATGGCCGGATCGCTGCCCCACGCCGTCCTCACCGACCGGGCGACCGAGATCGTGTCGTTCGGTGAGGGAGGAGCAGGGGTGCAGGGCGGCATCGAGCAGGCGCTCGGTCGCGAGGATGGGGATCTGGGAGCGCCCTCCGATATGTTCGAGGACGCAGAGGACGACGAATGAGCGGCACGGTGAAGCGGGCGACGCGGGTCGCCGAACGGCTCCGCGAGGACCTGTCCAACCTGCTCCGGGATATGCGCGATCCGCGGATCGC